>DATDII010000107.1:0-15618 GCA_036521135.1 Candidatus Dormiibacterota bacterium
GATCCCCTCCGGCCGGGCGCTGAGGACGCAGAACTCGTTCCCCTCAGGGTCGGCAAGGACGACCCAGCTGACGTCCGGCCCCTGGCCGACGTCGGCTCGGCTCGCGCCCAGGCCGATCAGGCGGTCGACCTCGGCGTCGCGGTCGTCGGGGGCCAGGTCGAGGTGGAGGCGGTTCTTGATCGACTTGCGCTCCGGGACCGGGACGAACGTCAAGGTGGGATAGGTGGTCTCGTCCCGGGCCACCACCACCTCGTCCTCGGCCTGGTAAACGATCCGAAAGCGGAGCGCCTCGGCCCAGAAGCGGGCCTGGGCGAGCGGGTCGTGGGCGTCGATGACGACGCTGTAGAGCCGGGGACTGATCACCTCTCCCATGCTAGCCCAGGGCGCCCCGCTCGGCCTCTCGGCCCGACCCCCTGGCGGAGAGGGGCCTCTAGACCGTCTAGACGACCGCCGCCAGGGGCTGCCGGGCGAACTGCTCCAGGTAGAGGCGGGAGTAGGCCCCGCCCTGGGCCAGGAGCTGGCTGTGGCTGCCCCGCTCGACGATCCGGCCGTGGTCCAGCATCAGGATCAGGTCGGCGGCCAGGATGGTGGAGAGGCGGTGGGCGATCGCGATCGTGGTCCGACCCTCCATGAGCAGCCCGAGGGCGTCCTGGATGGCCCGCTCGCTGTGGCTGTCGAGGGCACTGGTAGCCTCGTCGAGGATGAGCACCCGGGGGTTCTTGAGGATGGCCCGGGCCAGGGCGACCCGCTGCTTCTCGCCCCCGCTGAGCCGGTAGCCGCGCTCGCCGCCGACCGTGTCGTAGCCGTCGGGTAACTCCATGATCCGATCGTGGATGGCGGCGGCCCGGGCGGCCGCCATCATCTCCTCGTCGCTCGCCTCGGGGCGGCCCACCAGGAGGTTCTCCCGGATCGTGCTGTGGAAGATGAACGTCTCCTGGGTCACGACCGCGATCGCCGCCCGCAGGGTGGCGCTGGTCAGGTCGCGGAGGTCGTGGCCGTCGAGGGTGATCCGGCCGGAGTCGACGTCGTAGAGCCGGGCCATCAGGTAGGTGAGGGTGGTCTTGCCGGCGCCGCTCGGCCCCACCAGGGCCACCAGCTGGCCCGGTTCGGCCTCGAAGGACACGCCCTGGATTGCCCGGGACGCCGTGGGCTCGTAGCTGAAGCTGACATCCTCGAAGCCGATCCGTCCCTTGATCTCCCGAGTGGGGATGGTTATGGCCCCGGGCCGGTCCTCGATCTCGACCGGGATGTCGAGGTACTGGAAGATCCGGTCGAAGAGGGCGAGCGCTCCCTGGAGCTCGACCTGGATGTTGAGGAGCTGGCCGACCGGGAAGAACAGCGCCGACTGGAAGGTGGTGAAGGAGACCAGCGTGCCCACCGAGACGCCCCCCTTGATCCCGGCGTGGAGGAACAGCCCGGCCATCAGGTAGACCCCCGCCGGGAGGATCGAGAAGAAGGTCTGGATGAAGCCGAAGAACCAGCGGCCCACCATCTGCTGGCGGATCATCAGTGAGGTCAGCCGGGAAGTCTCCCCGACGTAGCGGTCGCGGGCCCGACGCTCCCGGCCGTAGACCTTGGTCAGGAGGATCCCACTGACCGAGAGCGTCTCCTCGGCCAGGGCGGAGAGATCGGCCAGGGTGGCCTGGGTCTGGCCGCTGACCCGGCGGCGGACCTCGCCGACCCTGACCGTGACCAGGATGAAGATGGGCAGGACGGCGATCGAGAGCACGGTCAGCTGCCAGCTCAGGAAGGCCATCCCGGCCAGGGTGGCCGCGGTCCGGGTCAGGTTGGAGACGGTGCTGGTGGCGGTGTTGGTGATGACCGAGTCGACCCCGCCCACATCGTTGGCGAGTCGCGACTGGATCTCCCCGGTCCTGGTTGCGGTGAAGAAGCGCAGAGGCAGGTTCTGGAGGTGGGTGTAGAGGGCGACGCGGAGGTCCTGCATCATCCGCTGGCCGACGACGGCGTTGAGGTAGGTCTGCCAGACGCCGAGCCCGGTGCTGGCGATCGGGGTCACCACCATGATCCCAAAGAACACCAGCAATAACTTGGAATTGTGCTTGAGGATGGCATCGTCGATGATCAGCTTCAGCATGTACGGGTTGACGATCCCGAGCAGCGCCACCACCACCAGAATCAGCAGGATTCCGGCAACCTTGAGCAAGTAGGGGCGGAAGAGCTTGACCACCCGCCTGACCGTGCCCTTGGCCCTCGGGGTGACCAGCGAGGGCTCCTGAAAGCTGCCGCGCTGGGGCGCGTGGCCGGCGGCGAAGTGCATTCCCATGTCTGTCCGGAGATCCTCTGGCCCGGGGCGGGGCGGGGGCGGCTCGGTCCGCGCGAGACCGCGGAGCGATGGTGGCCGACCGATCGTAGCACCGCCTGAGATGGGCTTCGGGGAGACTCCGGGCGAGGGTGGGGTGGGTAAACTCGAGGCCAAGGTCAGCAGGGAGGCGTTGGCGATGACAGGAACCGCGGTCAGGGCGCGGCCGGTGTCGGGCGGCAAGGCTGAGTCGAAGTTCGTTTACGACTTCGAGGAGGGCAGCGCCGACATGCGCAAGCTGCTGGGGGGCAAGGGGGCCGGGGTGGCGGAGATGACCAAGGCGGGGCTGCCGGTGCCGCCCGGCTTCACGATCACCACCGCTGCCTGCAACGCCTACATGGAGGCGGGCAACAAGTTCCCAGCTGGCCTTCTCGACGAGGTCAAGACCCATCTCCAGGCGCTCGAGACCAAGGCCAATAAGGCCCTTGGCGACCCCAAGGAGCCGCTCCTGGTGTCGGTCCGCTCCGGGGCGGCGCTCTCGATGCCGGGGATGATGGACACGGTCCTCAACCTGGGGCTCAACCGGCAGACGCTGGAGGGCCTGGCCAAGAAGACCGGCGACCGAAGGTTCGCTCTCGACGCCTACCGCCGCTTCATCCAGCTCTTCGGGCGGATCGTCAAGGGGGTGGCCGGCGAGGAGTTCGAGCAGGCGCTCGACGCCGCCAAGAAGTCAGCCGGGGTGGGCAGCGATGCCGAGCTTCCCGAGGCCGCCCTGGTCGAGCTGACCGAGAAGTTCCGGGCCATCTACCAGGCCCACACCAAGTCCGACTTCCCCGAGGACCCCTGGGAGCAGCTGACCCAGGCGATCGCCGCCGTCTTCTCCTCCTGGAACGGGCGCCGGGCGGTCGCCTACCGGGACTACAACCACATCCCTCACACCCTGGGCACGGCCGTCAACGTCCAGGCGATGGTCTTCGGCAACATGGGCAACGACTCCGGTACCGGGGTCGCCTTCACCCGTGACCCCGCCACCGGGGAGAAGAAGCTGTTCGGCGAGTACCTGCTCAACGCCCAGGGCGAGGATGTGGTCGCCGGGATCCGGACGCCTCAGCCGATCGAGTCGCTGCGGCGGTCGCTGCCCCGGGTCTACCAGAGCTTCGCTGAGATTGCCGCCAAGCTCGAGGCCCACTACCGCGACGTCCAGGATATGGAGTTCACCATCGAGCGGGGCCAGCTCTACATGCTCCAGACCCGGGGCGCGAAGCGGACCGCGGCGGCGGCGGTCAAGACCGCGATCGACATGCTGGCGGAGGGGATCATCACCGAGGAGGAGGCGCTCGGGCGGGTTGAGCCGGAACAGGTGGACCACCTGCTCCACCGGGCCATCGACCCCCACGCCAAGGTGCGGGTGCTGGCGACGGGCCTGGCCGCCTCACCCGGGGCCGCAACCGGCCAGGCGGTCTTCGACGCCGACCGGGCTGAGGCGGCGGCGAAACGGGGCGAGCAGGTGATCCTGGTTCGAATCGAGACCAATCCCGACGACGTCCACGGGATGATCGCGGCCCAGGGCGTCCTCACCGCCCGGGGGGGCCGGACCTCGCACGCCGCGGTGGTGGCACGGGGGATGGGCAAGCCCTGCGTCGCCGGTGCCGGTGACATCGAGGTCGACCTTGCCCACCGGCGCTTCGTGGCGGGCGGCGTGACCATCAAGGAGGGCGACGTCTTCACCCTAGACGGCTCCGATGGCCGGGTGATCGAGGGCGTGGTCGCGACGGTGGAGCCAGCCGTCTCCGGTGACCTGGAGAAGTTGCTGGCGATCGCCGACCGGGTGCGCCGGCTCCGGGTCCTGGCCAACGCCGACAACCCCGCCGACGCCAGCCGGGCCCGCACCTTCGGGGCCGAGGGGATTGGCCTCTGCCGGACCGAGCACATGTTCATGGAGCAGGACCGCTTGCCCCATGTCCAGGCGATGATCCTGGCCAGCGACGCCGACGCCCGGCGCCGGGCGCTGGCCGAGCTGCTGCCATTCCAGCGGGCCGACTTCGTCGGGATCCTGGAGGCGATGCAGGGACTGCCGGTGATCGTCCGGTTGATCGACCCGCCCCTGCATGAGTTCCTGCCCAACCACGATGAGCTGCTGGAGCAGGTGACCCGCTGGCGCGCGCTCAAGAAGTCGCCCAAGAAGCTGGCTAGGGCCGAGCTGATGCTGGCGGCAGTGGAGCAGCTCCGCGAGCAGAACCCGATGCTCGGGCTTCGCGGCTGCCGCCTCGGCCTGCTCTTTCCCGAGATCATCGAGATGCAGATCCGGGCCATCGCCGAGGCGGCCTCGGAGCTGCGCCGGCGCCGGGTCAAGGCGATCCCCGAGATCATGGTCCCCCTGGTCGGCCACGTCGAGGAGCTGAAGCGCTCGCGGGAGATCATCGAGGCGACCCTGAAGCAGGTCGCAAAGGAGCAGGGGGTGCGCCTTGCGATCAAGATCGGGACCATGATCGAGGTGCCCCGGGCGGCGCTGACCGCCGGGCAGGTGGCGGAGCAGGCCCAGTTCTTCTCCTTCGGGACCAACGACCTGACCCAGATGACCTACGGGGTCTCCCGGGACGATGCCGAGGGCAAGTTCCTCAACCGCTATGTCGAGGAAGGGGTGCTGCCGGCGAACCCGTTCGAGCACCTCGACCCCGACGGGGTCGGCCGCTTGATGGAGCTGGCGAGCACCGAGGGGCGCCGGACGAGGCCTTCCCTCGAGGTCGGGATCTGCGGGGAGCACGGCGGCGACGCCCAGTCGATCGCCGTCTGCGAGCGGCTGGGCCTGGACTACGTGTCCTGCTCGCCATTCCGGGTCCCGGGAGCTCGACTGGCCGCGGCTCAGGCAAGGCTGGCGGCGGGGACGGCCCCTGCCTAGCAGGAGGGGCGCCTGGGGCCCGGGCTTGCGCTAGGGTGGGGGAGAGTTGGTCGGCGAGCTCAGCGGGTCGGTGGTGGAATTCGGGAATGGAGGACTAGAGGATGCGCAAGTCTGACCTCGGCCTGCTCTTGCTCCGCGTCGGTTCCGGTGGGGTGCTGGCGGTCCATGGCGCCCCCAAGCTCTTCGGGGGCACCGGCAAGGTGCCGCCGCCCTGGCTCGAGAAGCTGGCCGGTCCCAACTACAAGCAGTCATGGGAGCAGGGCGGTCCCGAGAACTTCGGGGCCGCCTTGGCCAAGATGGGCATCCCCAATCCCAAAGTGGGGGCTCAGCTGAGTGGCATCGCCGAGCTGGGCGGCGGCATCGGGATCGCCCTCGGTGCGGCCACCCCGCTGGCGAGCGCTGTGGTCACCGCCAACATGGCGGTGGCGATCCGCAAGGCGCACTGGAAGATGGGGCTCTACGGCCAGGGCGGGTTCGAGTTTCCCCTGGTCATGGCACTGGCCTTTGTGGCCATCGGGATCTCCGGACCGGGGAGCATCTCGGTGGACCGCCTCTTCGGCCGGGCTTAGCTCCGAGCGCTCCCCGGGGCGAGCGAGCGAAGCGCGGCCAGGTAGGCCTCGGCGTAGGTCGGGAAGGGCGCGACGGTGTCGAGCAGGACACTGAGGGGAGTCTCGGTCCTGATCGCGAGGGCGGCCCATCCGATGCTCTCGTCGGCCCCGGGCCCGGCTGCGGCCGCGCCGACCAGGACCCCCTTCGCGGCGTCGGTGACGATCACCACCTCGCCCCGGCCCACGTCCTCGGCGAGCGCACGGGCGGTCTCGGCGAGCGGGAACGAGGCACTGGCGACGCTGATGCCGCTCGCCGCTGCCCTGGTGCGGGTCAGGCCGACCGCCGCCAGCGGGGGATCGGTGTAGATGGCCCGGGGGATGGCCCGGTAGTCGGCCAGCACCGACTCGCCCCGGAGATTGGCCGCTACCACCCGGCCCTGGTAGTTGGCGGTGTGGGTGAAGGGGGCGACACCGGTGACGTCGCCGACGCCAAAGAGGTGGGCCTGGCCCAGGGCCCGCCCCTGTCGGTCGCAGCTGAGCGCTCGGGCATCGCCCGGGAGCTGGTAGAGCTCAAGACCAAGGTCCGCGATCCGCGGTCGCCGACCCGTCGCCACGACCAGGATCTGGGCCTCCCTCTGGCTGCCATCCTCCAGGTCGAGGCGCACGCGCAGACCACCCGGCGAGCTCGCCCTCACCACCCGCTGGCCGACCAGCACCTCGACCCCATCCCCACCCAGGGTGGCAGCCAGGGCCCGGCCCAACTCCGGCTCCTCTTCGCCGAGAAGCCGGGGCGCAACCTCGATCAGGCTGGTCTCGCACCCATAGCGGGCCAGGATCTGGGCCAGCTCGGCACCGACCGGGCCGCCCCCGAGGACGAGGGCGCTCTCGGGCAGGTCGGCGGTGGTCAGGACCCGGTCGCTGAGCCAGTAGTCGACATCGGCGAGTCCTTGGATCGGGGGCAGGGTGGGCTCGGACCCGGTGGCGATGACCAGGTCGGTCGCCTCGAGGCGATCGCCATTGACCTCGACCACCCCTGGCGCTACCACTTTGCCCCGGCCCCGGATCGTCTCCACCCCCTGGCCCTGGAGCTCACTCAGGTGCTGGGAGTCGTCGCGGTGCTCGACGACCCGGTCCCGGCGGTCGGCCGCCGAGCGGTAGTCCGCTGGGGCGAACGCCGGCCTGGTCGCGACGCCGCCAACCCGTTCCGCCGCCGAGTGGAGCATGGCCTTGCTGGGCATGCAGGCGACGAAGGGACAGCCGCCGCCAAAGCGCAGCTCCTCGACCACGGCGACCGTGCGCCCACCGAGGCCCGCGCCGCAGACGGCTTCGGCTCCAGCGCCGCCGCCCAGGATCACGACATCGAAGCGTGGCACCGGATCAGCTTAGGCACGCACTCCAGGCGGCGCGATTCCGAGGGGCGAACTCCATCCGCGCCGGGCGGCCCTCAGGGACCCGAGGGGTCGGGAGTCGCCTGGCTCAGAGCTGGAGCGACTTGGGCGCGAGGAACTCCTCAAGGCCGAAGCGTCCGAACTCGCGACCGTGGCCCGACTCCTTGACGCCGCCAAAGGGCGCGCTCAGGCTGAAGGCGCCGCCGTTGACCTCGACCGTGCCCGCCTTGAGGCGGCGGCCGAAATCCAGGGCGCGCTCCTGGTCTCCCGACCAGACCGCGGCGGCCAGCCCGTAGCGGGTCCCATTGGCGATCTCGAGGGCGTGGGCCTCGTCCCGGTAGGGGATCACCGAGAGCACGGGGCCGAAGATCTCCTCCTGGGCGATGCGCATCTCGGGCAGGACATCGCCGAAGACGGTGCCGGCGACATAGTAGCCGCGCTCTCGCCCGGGGGGAACCTCGAGCCCTCCGGTCAGGAGCCGGGCGCCCTCGGCGATGCCGAGCCGGATGTACTCACGGACCCGCTCCAGCTGAGCCGCCGAGGCGAGCGGCCCCAACCGGGTTGCCTCGTCGAGCGGGTCGCCCAGTCCCAGCTTCTGCGCCGTCTCCACCGCGACCTGCGTCGCCCGCTCCTGCGCGTCCGCCGGCACCAGCAACCTGGTGAGGGCGGTGCAGGTCTGCCCGGAGTTGAGGAAGGCGTTGTAGACGGCGAACTTGGCTGCCCGCTCGATGTCGGCGTCGGGGAGCACCACGCTGGCCGACTTGCCGCCCAGCTCCATCGTCACTGGCAGGACCCGCTCCGCCGCCAGCTGGGATATCCGCCGGCCAGCCCGGGTCGAGCCGGTGAACGAGATCTTGTCGACCAGGGGGTGGGAAACCAGCCCCTCCCCGGCGGTCGAGCCGAACCCGGTCAGGACGTTGAGGACTCCCGCCGGCAGTCCGGCTTGGTCGGCGATGTCGGCCAGCATGAATGCCGTCAGTGGAGCCACCTCGCTCGCCTTCAGCACCACGGTGCAGCCGGCGGCCAGGGCCGGGGCGATCTTGGCGACCGCCTGCTGGAGGGGGTAGTTCCAGGGGGTGATTGCGGCCACCACCCCGACCGGCTCCTTGACGGCGAGCACATTGCCGATCGTCTCCTCGAACGAGAACTCGCCGAGAGCCCGGGTGGTGCCCGCGATGATGGCGACCGGGTTGCCGACCTGGATCGCCCTCGAGTGGCGGATCGGGGTACCGACCTCCTGGGAGATGGAGCGGGCCAGCTCCTCGGTGCGCTCGGTGATTCCCTCGGCGATGGCGTCGAGATAGCGCGCCCGCTCGCTGGGCGGGGTGGACGACCAGCCCGCCTGGGCTTCCGCCGCCGCCTGGACGGCCCGGTCGATGTCGGTCTCGGAGGCGTCTGCGACCAGGGCGAGAACGGACCCGCTGCCCGCCTCGTGGACCGGGACCCGGCCGCCCGTCGTGCTCTCGACCCAGGACCCGGCGATGTAGAAGTGGGCCCGCTCGACGGGGCGGTCGGGGGCCAGGCTGTCCTGTCGCTGGATCTTTGCCAAGACTGGTCGATCCTAGCAATTGGGGCCTGTCCCCGCCCGGGTCGGGTCCGATAATGGGTCCCTCACATTTGGGGGAGAGCCAGCTTGCGAATCGCCCGCTTCGCCGCTCCGGAGGGACCCCGGTTCGCCATGGCTGAGACCGGAGCCTCGCCAAGCGAGGGCCTCCGCTGGCTTGACCTCGGCCTGGCCACCCCAGTGCTCCAGGCGGCCCTGCTCTCGGGCGCGGCTCCCCTGCCGGGTCCGGAGCTCTGGCCCGAGCTGCCCCTTCTCGCCCCGTTGGCACCCAACCGCATCTTCGCGATCGGTCGCAATTACCTGGCCCATGCCAAGGAGGGCGGTGCCAAGGCGCCGACCATCCCCATCGTCTGGAACAAGCTCGGCTCGGCCGTGGTGGGGGATGGCGCGGCGATCGTGATCCCAAGAGAGCACGCCCAGGCGATCGACTACGAGGGCGAGCTCGCCGTGGTGATCGGGGCGCCCGGCCGCCGCATCCCCGAGGCGAGCGCTCTCAGCCACGTCGCCGGCTACACCATCGCCAACGACGTCACCGCCCGTGACGCCCAGGACGCCATGTCCCAGTGGACGTTGCCCAAGAGCATGCCCACCTTCGCCCCCCTCGGACCCCACCTGGTGACCGCGGATGAGGTCCCCGACCCCCAGGCGCTCCGGATCGAGACCAGGGTCGGCGGCGAGGTCCGCCAGGAGGGTTTGACCAAGGACATGATCTTCTCGGTTGCCCGCTTGATCAGCTTCATCTCGGAGTTCGTGGTTCTCGAGGTGGGTGACGTGATCGAGACGGGCACGCCGGCCGGGATCGGCTGGAAGCGCCAGCCCAAGGCCATGCTCGAGCCCGGCCAGGAGGTGGTGGTCCAGATCGACCCGATCGGCCGGCTCCGCAACCCGGTCCAGGACGAGGAGTCGGCTCCGGGCGACTAGCCTGGCACCGAGCATTGTGGACGGGACGAGGAACGAGCGCCAGCTGGCTCCCTGGCTCGTCGGCGCAACCGTGGAGACGGTCGGCCGGGTGGCCGAGCGTCACCGCGTCCGGAGCGGCCCCAAGCAGCACCGCCTGGCCCACGACCAGCGGCGCGACCAGTTGCTGCAGGCCTGCCTCCTTGCCTTCGCTCGGGACGGCCTGGAGCTGACCACGATGGACTCGATCGCGATCGCCGCCGGGGTCAGCAAGGCGCTGGTCTATCGCCACTTCCACAACCGCCGGGACGCGCTCGCGGCGGTGGTGGATCGCGAGAGCGAGCGTCTCCAGGAGCTGCTCGGGATCAGCCTGCCGGGGCGGGCGGCCCCCACCTTCGAGCAGCTGACCACCGCCTTCCTGCAGTTCGCCGCCGACTCACCCGCCTCCTTCCGGCTTCTCTTCCACCTGGTCGATGCCGCTGCCGGCCCGGCCAAGGAGCGGGTGGACCGGCTCCGGCTCCTGGTCGGCTGGGCTATGGTCGGCTCCCTCCTCAGTGAGCTCCCCGGCCCGGATCACCGCGGGCGGCCCAACCCGACCCCGGAGGCGGCCGGCCTGGCCGGGATGGTCAGCTCCATGGTCGAGGGCGTAGCCGGTGGGCTGGCCCAGGGGGAGGATCCGGCTCTGCGGGCAGGGGCGCTCCGCCAGATGTTGCGGCCCGAGGGATTGGCGGCGGCCCTGGTCGCCTTCCGGACCCCGGTCCGAGCGGCCGAGCCGGCCGGCCTGGTGGGAAGCTAGCCAGCTTGGTCTTGCGGGCGCCCCGCGGTGGGGGGATGGTTGGTGAATTGCTCGGGCCAACCCGGGTCGTCGGCGGGCCCCAGTCGGGCAAGACCCAGGTGCTGGTCGACCTCGCGGTCGAGTGGTTACGCGCCGGCAACGAAGCGAGCGGGCTGGTCCTGGTGGTCAGGAGCCATGCGGCGGGGGAGCGTCTGGCCCAGCGGATCGAGGCGGCGCTGCCCGAAGCTCACCCCGCCCTTGAGGTCCACACCCATGAGCGCCTGGCCGGGATGGTCCTGGAGCGGCTGCGCCAGGTCCCCCGCTCCCGCCGGGTCCTCTCCCGGACCGGGGAGTGGCTGGCTATGCGCGAGGCGCTCCGTCGGGCCGGTCCGAGCCTGCCTCACCTGGGACCGCTCGTCGAGGAGCCCTCCACGATCGATGACGCGATCGGGGTGGTCTCCGCCTGCAAGCGGGCGCTGGTGGGCCCGGGGCTGCTGGCGGAGCGGCTGCGCCTGGCGCCCGACTCTCTCCGCGAGATCGCCGTGATCGCCGCCATCTACGAGGACGTGCTGGCGGAGATGCACGCGCGCGATGCCCGCGACGGCCACGGCCTGGCCCTGGATGCGCTTGCCGGGGACAGCGCTGCGCTGCGCAACTGGGCCGATCTGCTCCTGGTCGACGACGCGGAGGACCTGAGCCCGGCCCAGTGGCTGCTTCTCCGCGAGCTGGCCGACCGGCTCAGCCCTCCGCGGCGGCTGGTGATGGCGGGGCACGGGTCCCTATCCACCCCCGGGTTCCGCGGGGTGTCGAGCGAGTCCTCGAGCCGGCCCTTCGAGGAGTACTTCCCGAGCGAGCTCGGCGCCCGCGACTGGAGCCTGCCCCCGGTCCTCCCCGGCTGGGCCGATCAGGTCGCCGAGGGCCTCGGTCTTGACCTCGAGGTGGACCGTCAGGTAGCCCCGGCACCCGCGCTCGAGCCACTCCCGGAGGCCGCCTTCCGCCTCGGGCTCCGGGTGGAGGTCTGGAGGGCCTCCGACGAGACCGAGGAGGCCCTGGCGGTGGCGCGCGAGATCGTCCGGGCGCGTCTCGCCGACGAGGCGGCCTTCGGCGAGGTCGCTATCCTGCTCCGCTCTCCTGGGCGCCAGCTGGCACCCATCCGCGCCGCGCTCTCGACCCTCGGGGTGCCCAGCCGGTTGGTCGAGGTGAACGACGGGTTGGGCCAGCCCGCGGTGGCGGTGGTGCTCAACTGGCTCCGAGCGCTGGCCCGGCCCTTTGACGCCGCGATCCTGCTGGAGGCGCTCGGGACCGGGCCCGGCGCGGTATCCCAGAAGGCGCTGCGCGCCCTCCAGGCGGCCGCCGGTCGGCGCGGGTTTCCCCTGACCCGCATCTTCTGGGATTGGGCGGAGGAGGGGGCGGGTGACGGGGACGCGCCCGAGGCCAAGGCGGAGGCGAGGGAGTGGGAGCGGCTCCAGGCTGTGGGCAGGTCCTTCCTCGACTTGCAGCTCAACGGCCAAGGGCTCGCTAGACAGCGCCTGACCTGGTCCCAGGTGCGCTCCATCCTGAGCCGGGTCGAGCTCGCTTCGGGGCTGGCTTCGGCGGCGCTCCGGGACCAGAAACTCGCCCTCCAGCTGGCTGGCTTTGCCGTGACCGCGGCCGAGGTGGCCGACGCCGAGGCACGCCTTGGCCACGACGACCTTCCCCTTGGCGATTGGGTGGACCTGCTCCAGATGGCAGCTCGCCGGGCCCCGGGAGAGCAGGATCGGGAGGGGGCCGGGGAGCGCTCCGAGGTGACGGTGATGGGTATCCGTCAGGCCAAGGGGCGGCACTGGCGCAGGGTCTTCCTCTGCGGCTGCGTCGCCGGTACCCTCCCGGCTCCCCCCGACACCGGCGGGCTGCTCGGCGCCGACGAGGTCCAGGAGCTGGTGCGTTGCCTGCCCGAGCTCGAGGACGTGGTCTCGGCCGGCGACCGGCAGCGGGACGCCGAGAGTCGGCTCTTCCTGGTCGGCCTGACCCGGGCCACCAGCCTGGTCACCTGCACCGCGGCGGCTCGCTACCAGGGAAGACCGATCGAGCGCTCCCCCTATGTGGAGGTGGTCCGGAGCGCCGGGATCGCGGAGATAGCGGCTCCGCTGGCCGAGCTGGTCCACTCCGCCGACCTGATCACCGAGCTGGCCCTGGCCGTGCCCCCACCCGAGGTCGGGGTCCAGGCCCCCCAGCTGGCCCGGGCCGCGGCCCGGCTCCGGCTCGCGCTCACGCCCTGGGACCCGGTCGAGGGCGGCCCGGTCGAGCTCGTCCCGCCCCTCTCCTTGAGCGCGACCTCAGTTGCCGCCTGGCTCGCCTGTCCCCGCCAGTACCTGGCTCATCAGCTCCGCCCCGCCTCCGACACCAACGTCAACCTGACCGTGGGGAGCCAGGCGCACCGCCTGCTCGAGCTGCTCTATCTGGAGCGAACCGCTTGGCAGGGGGACCCGGTCCGGTTCCGCGAGGCCGCCAGGCGGCTGATCCAGGAGCGCCTTATGCCCGCGGTCCGGGCTGAGCACCCGGACGCCCTCGACGTCCACTACGTGGGCCTCTGGCTGGAGCGGATGGCCGCACGCTGGGAGAGCCGGATCGTCGCTCCCGGCCCGGGGGCTGTGGGCGAGCCGCTCGCGGCCGAGGTCTCCTTCGACCTGCCCCGGCAGGGCTGGCGGCTCCAGGGAAAGGTCGACTCGCTCTGGCGCCATGCCAACGGCGAGCTCGAGCTGCTCGACTACAAGACCGGGGCCTACGCCACTGACGGCCACGTCCGGGGCGAGGTCTTCGGCGATCCCCCGGGCGGTCCCCGGAACTGGCAGCTGCCGATCTACCAGATCGCGGCGCGGGCGGGAGGGTTGGGCGACCAGCTCGGCCTCGAGGTCCCCGCCCTGGTCCGCAACTGGTACGTCGGAGTCAACCCCGGGCCCCGCGATCCCGATCCCATCGCCACCTCCGGCTTCCGCATGGTCGAACAGGGCGAGGCACCAGGAGGCTCGGGGACCTTGACCGAGCAGGAGCTGGACCGGATCGAATCGGCGCTGGACGAGATCGCCGAGGCCATCCTCTCGGGCCGGTTCCCGGCCCAACCACGCCACGACCAGCGCACCTGCCGTGGAGGCCGCTCGGAGTGTCCGGTCAGCTTCTGGTGCGATGGAGAGGGCTCGGTGGGCCGGGCCTTCCCCAGGGCCGGCCAGGAGCTGTGAGCCCCTCGGACGCGTTCTCGGAGCTGGCCCAGGAGGCGCTGACCGATGACCAGCGGGATGTCGTCCGCGACCTGGGCCACGGTCCCATCAAGGTCGTGGCCGCCGCCGGAAGCGGCAAGACCACGACCATGGCCTGGCTCTACGCCGCCGCTCTGGTCGATCAGGTGCCCCAGGGGCAGATCATGGCGGTGACCTTCACCGAGCGGGCGGCGGCCGAGCTCAGGCGCAAGGTGCTCGAGGTCATGGTTCAGGCCAGGCTGGCGCCCGCCGACTCCACCGCCCAGCAGCTCGACGGCGCCTGGATCGGCACCTTCCACCAGTTGGTTCGGCGGCTTCTTGGGGAGCGAGCCTACCTGGCGGGCCTGCCCCGGGACCTGGAGCTGCTCGATGAGGTCGAGGCCGGCATGGTGATGGAGGAGGCCGTGGCCCAGGTCCGCCAGCAGACGGCGGCTGCGTCCTGGCTCGAGCACCTCCCGCTCGACCCCGACCCCCGAACCGTGCTCAACCTGGTCGCCGGGGCGCGCTCGACCGTCTACCGGCTGCGCTCCACCGAGCTGACCCCGGGCCGCTGCGCCGCCCTCTCCGAGGAGGCCTATGCCGAGGCCGAGGCGCTCGGTGACCCGGTTGAGCAGATCGCCTGGCACCGGGCCGCCCTCCGGCTCACCCTGGCGCTCTGGGAGGAGTACGAGCGCCGCCTCCTCCAGCGCCACGCAGTTGACTTCGATGGCCTGCTCCGCGAAGGGCTGCTCGCCCTGCGTCGGTCACCGCGTCTCCTGGGCTGGTGCCGAGCCAACTTCCGGCTCGTGATCGTCGACGAGTATCAGGACACCAGCGCCCTCCAGGAGTCTCTGATCCACGAGCTGACCGGCCCCGACCACCAGACCCTGTTCACGGTCGGGGATGCGCGCCAGTCGATATACGCCTTCCGTGACGCCAAGCCCGGGATCATGGCCGAGGCTCCGGGAAGGACGAGGGAGCTGTTTCTCAACCGCCGCTCCCGGGCCGACATCCTGGCCGCGGCCGACCACCTGATCAAGGGCGACCCTGACTTCGCCGACGACCAGCCAATGGTCGCGCACCGGAAGGTGGAGCCTTCGCTTCCGGTCTTCTACGCCGAGGTCGAGGACCCGGTCCGCGAGGCGGAGGCGATCGCGGCCGCCCTGGAGCAGCTGCACCGGGACGGGATCACCTATCCCGACTCCAGCCACCAGCCGGTCTCCTGGCGCGACATGGCCATCCTTGCCTACACCCAGTCCCGGGTGGGCGCCCCCTTGGAGGAGGCCCTGCGGCGGCGGGGGATTCCTTTCCAGACGGCGACCGGCGGCCTGCTCGACCGTCCCGAGGTCAGGGACCTGCTCTCCTTTGTCCGGCTGGCCGGGGACGACCGCGACGACCTCGCCTGCCTGCGCCTGCTCCAATCCCCGGTGGGCCGGGTCCCCGACCAGGCGCTGGCCCAGCTCAGCGCACCGGGACGGCGCACCGGGAGGACCCTGGCGGAGCGGGTTCGGGCCCACCTCGCCGCCGGGGCGCCCGGCTGGGACCGTGCCTGGGCGGACCGGACGGCCCTGCTCCTGGGCGTCGTCGAGCGGCTGCGCCTGGCGGCCGGCACCGCCCGGGCCGGGGAGCTGGTCAGCCGGGCCCTGGCGGAGAGCGGCCTGCTCCAGCTCGAGGAGGCCCGGGCCCGATCCGGTGCGCCGGGCGGGCGCCGGGCGCTGGCCTCGCTCAGGGAGCTGCAGCGGATCGTCTGGGGGGTGGAGTCTCCCCACCGCTGGCTAACCCTGGCGGGCCTGCTCGCCCGGCTCGAGCTAATGCAGGCAGGGGCCAGGACGGCCGAGCCCCCGCCTGAGACCGATGAGGATCTGGTCACCCTGAGCACCATCCACCGGGCCAAGGGCCTGGAGTGGCCGGTCGTGGTCCTGGCCGACTGCCGCCCCTTCCACCGCCAGGGCGGGGACGCCGTCCTCTGGGACCGCCGGGCGCAGGCCGTGATCTGCACCCGGCTCGCGGCCGGCCAGCCGACGGCCGCCCGGACACGCTGGGGCGAGTCCCCAGACGCCAAGGTCGACCGGGAT
>DATDII010000108.1:0-5085 GCA_036521135.1 Candidatus Dormiibacterota bacterium
GCCCTGGTGGAGCGAGCCCAGCTGGAGTGCGCCAAGGTCGTGGTTTCGATCTTTGTCAACCCGCTCCAGTTCGGCGTCGGCGAGGACTACCACAGCTATCCCCGCCAGCTCGAGGCCGACCTCGCCCTCCTGGCCGAGCGGGCGGTCGACGCCTGCTACTGCCCTGAAGTGGCCACCCTCTACCCCGAGGGCTTCTCGACCCGGGTTCTGGTCGAGGCCGGAGGCGGCCGCTGGGAGGCGTCCCGGCGCCCTGGCCACTTCACCGGGGTGGCGACCGTCGTCACCAAGCTGCTGGCCAGCACCGGCCCCTGTCGGGCCTACTTCGGTGAGAAGGACGCGCAGCAGGTGGCGGTGGTGGGACGGCTGGCCAGGGACCTCGACCTGGGCTGTGAGATCTGCGTCTGCCCAACCGTACGTGACCCCGACGGGCTGGCAGTGAGCAGCCGCAACCAGAAGCTCTCCCCGGCGGGGCGCAAGGCGGCGCGCTGCCTCTCCCTCGGCCTGGTCGAGGCCTGCCGCCGGTTCGCCGCCGGGCTCGACCGGGGTGCCCAACTGGCCCAGGTGGTGGCGGAGGTAGTGCTCCTCGAGCCCGGCGTGCAACTCGACTACGCTTCGGTGGTGGATCCCGACGACTTCGAGCCGGTGACCGAGGCCGGGCCCTGGTCGCGGGTGCTGGTGGCGGCGGAGGTTGAGGGGATCCACCTGATCGACACCTGCCGGCTCGGGGAGCCGCCGATGATCGGCGCCTGATTGATGGGTCGAGCGGTCCCGCTCGAGGCGCCTGAGCGTCGCTACGACCTGGTGGTGGTCGGGAGCGGGATCGCCGGGCTCTTCGCCGCCGTCAAGGCGGCCCGGGCGGGCCTCAGGGTGGCGGTCCTGACCAAGGCGACGATGCAGGAGTGCAGTAGCCGCTACGCCCAGGGCGGGATCGCGGCCGCGGTCGATCCCACTGACAGCCCCGAGCTCCACGCCGCCGACACCCTGGCGGCTGGCCGCGGGCTCTGTGACCCCGAGGCGGTCAGGGCGCTGGTCGAGGAGGGCCCGGGGAGGATCCGGGAGCTGATCGAGCTCGGCGTCCACTTCGACACCCAGGAGGGGGTCCTGCTGGTGGCCAAGGAGGCGGCCCACTCCCGCTCCCGGATCGTCCATGCCGGCGGCGACGCCACCGGCAAGGAGGTGGAGGAGCTCCTAGCCCGGCGGGCCACCGGGGAGGTGGAGCTGATCCTGGAGGAGCACGCGGTGCGGCGGATTCTCCTCAGCGGCGACCGCTGCTGGGGGGTCGAGGCGATCTCCACCCGCAAACCCTCCCTGCTCCGGCTGGAGGCGGGGGCGGTGCTGCTGGCCACCGGCGGCCTGGGCCGGCTCTACCGCTCCACCACCAATCCTTTGCCCTCGACCGGGGACGGCGTCTGGCTCGCCTACCAGGCGGGGGCGGAGATAGCCCACCTGGAGTTCGTCCAGTTCCATCCCACCGCGCTGGCGCTGCCCGGGGTTCCCGCCTTCCTCATCTCCGAGGCGGTCCGCGGCGAGGGAGCCCAGGTGGTGGACGACCTCGGCGAGCGCTTTCTCTTCCGGGCCGACCCCGCCGGGGAGCTGGCGGGCCGGGACGTGGTCGCCCGTGCCATCAGCGAGCGCATGGTGGAGCGCTCCCTGGACCATGTCTGGCTCGACCTTCGCCCGATCGGGGCGAGCCGGGCCCGGATCCGCTTCCCCAACATCGTGGCGACCTGTGCCGGGCACGGCATCGACATCACCAGGGAGCCGATCCCGGTCGCCCCCGCCGCCCACTACCAGATGGGTGGGGTGCGCACCGACCTGGCCGGGGCGACCACCGTTCCCGGCCTCTTCGCCGCTGGCGAGGTGGCCTCCACCGGCGTCCATGGCGCCAACCGCCTCGCCAGCAACAGCCTGCTCGAGTCGCTGGTCTTCTCCGCCCGGGCGGTGGAGGCGGTCTTGGACATCGGCGAGCAGGCGCGCCTCGAGGCGCCCGTGGAGGGCGGCCGGTTGGAGCTGGAGGAGGTCAGGCCCGAGGAGCTCAACGCCCGCCGAAGCGAGCTCCAGGACCTGATGTGGGCAGGCGCCGGGATCGCCCGCGACCACTCCGGCCTGGTGCAGACCCGGTCCCGGCTCGCCGGGCTGGCGGATTCGCTCCCTGAGATTCCGGTCGAGCCCGGGCTCGCCGAGCTCCGGGGGATGGTCGGGACCAGCGCCCTCCTGGTCGAGGCGGCCGACTTCCGCCAGGAGAGCCGGGGAGCCCACTTCCGCAGCGACCATCCGGTCGTCGAGGCCGGCTTCCTGGGAGCCGTCGTCCAGCGCCGAGGCCTCCCGCTCGAGTTCATGGCGATTGAAGCAGCTGCCGCTAGCTGAGGCGGAGGCGGCGGTCAGCCGGGCCCTGGCCGAGGACTACCGGGGCCGGGACCTGACCGGGGAGTCGGTCCTCGAAGCAGGCCAGGCGTGCCGGGCCGAGGTGATCGCGCGGGAGCAGGGGATCGTCTGCGGCGTCGCCGTGGCCGAGGAGGTCTTCCGACAGGTCGACCCCGAGCTCCGCTGCACCGCCCTGGTCGGCGATGGGGGACGGATCGCTCCCGGGACGGTGGTGCTGCGGGTGGAGGGGAGGGCGAGAGCGGTCCTGGCCGGGGAGCGGACCGCTCTCAACTTCCTGCAGCACCTCTCGGGCATCGCCAGCCTCACCGACCGCTACGTCGGGATCGCCAGCCCCTTCGGGGTCACCATCCTCGACACCCGCAAGACGTTGCCCGGCCTTCGCCAGCTGGAGAAGTACGCCACCCGGACCGGGGGCGCCCGCAACCATCGCATGGGGCTCTTCGACGCCATCTTGGTCAAGGA
Organism: Candidatus Dormiibacterota bacterium; assembly: GCA_036521135.1. Taxonomy (GTDB): domain Bacteria; phylum Chloroflexota; class Dormibacteria; order Aeolococcales; family Bog-877; genus Bog-877. The sequence continues at coordinate 2,848 of DATDII010000108.1, forward strand.
CAACCACATCGACCTCGCCGGCGGGCTCAAAGCCGCCCTGGGCCGGGCCGAACACCTCCATCCGAGAAGCGAGGTGGAGGTCGAGGTCCGCTCCCGGTCTGAGCTGGAGGCGGCCCTGGAGGAGGGCGTGGGCCGGGTTCTCCTCGACAACTTCACCCCGGACCAGGTGGGGGAGGCGGTGGAACTGGTCGGCGGCCGGGCCGAGGTGGAGGTCAGCGGTGGGGTCGATCTCGACAACCTGGCCCAGTACGCCACGGCCCGGCCCGACTACATCTCGGTTGGGCGGCTGACCCACAGCGCCCCGGCCCTCGACCTGGCCCTCGAGGTGACCCGGGACTAGCGCCCGGCGAAGCCGACCCGGCGGTTCAGGTCGGCCTCGCGAAGCCGTCGCAGCACGAAGTGGAGGTTTCCTTCCACCGCGACCGCCTGGAAGAGGTCGTAGCCCTCCTCGCCGGCGAGCCGATTCACCTCGTCCAGCGATTCGGCCTGGCGGTACTCGTAGGTCTGCTGAGCTGGGGCTACACTCACTGGAGTCTCTCCTTGACTGGGGCCTGCAGGTCGGGGCGGCTGGGTCCAGTCTCCCACCTGAAGCCGGGCCCGGGCTGATCTCAGCGGCAAGCCGCACCACGCTGGGGCGGATCTCGGTCGGATCGCTGGTATACTCTCGCCCGCGCTGGCGCTCTGCTTGAGCGCGCCAGTGACCCTGGATTCTGGAGGACTCAACAGGCCGTTGTCCGAGCTCGCCACCGAGGTACCCGCCGAGGAGCTGACCATCTTCAGCTCCATGGAGGAGTACCTGCGCACAAGCGCTGAATCGATCCGGACTTTGACCTACGGGGACATCGTAGACGGGACGGTGGTCCGGGTCGATCCCGATGAGGTGCTGGTCGACATCGGCGCCAAGTCCGAGGGCGTCATCTCCAACCGGGAGCTGACCGGCCGGGCCGAGGAGGCGGTCGTCCTCAATCCCGGCGACAAGATCAAGGTCTACGTCCTCCAGTCCGAGAACGAGGACGGCAACGTGGTCCTCAGCCTGCGCCGGGCCCGCGCCGAGGGCATCTGGGCCAAGGCGGCCGAGAAGGAGAGCTCGGGCGAGGGCGTCGAGGCGGAGGTCCGGGAGCAGAACAAGGGCGGTCTGATCGTCAACATCATGGGCCTGCGCGGCTTCCTGCCCAGCTCGCAGGTGGCCCGGACCCACTCTGGCAACCTGATGGACCTGGTCGGACAGCAGATCATGGTCAAGATCCTTGAGGTCAACCGCAAGCGCAACCGGCTGATCGTCAGCCAGCGGGCCGCCCAGGACGAGGACCGAGCCCGCCAGCGCGAGGAGCTCTTCGAGCGGCTCACCGTCGGCGACGTGGTCAGCGGCCGGGTCAGCGGGCTGACCTCGTATGGGGCCTTCATCAACCTCGGCGGGGCGGACGGGCTGATCCACATCAGCGAGCTCTCCTGGGACCGGGTCAGCAACGTCTCGGACATGCTCGCGGTCGGCGACGAGGTCACCGTCAAGGTGATCAAGCTCGACCCCGAGCTCTCGCGGATCTCGCTGTCCCTGCGGCAGATGAGCGACGACCCCTGGGACAGCATCGAGGCACGGTTCCCGGCCGGGACCGAGATCGAGGGCACCGTCACCAAGACTAAGAAGTACGGGGCCTTCCTCCAGATCGCCGATGGCGTCGAGGGGCTGCTCCACATCAGCGAGCTCTCCTGGGAGCACGTCGAGCGGACCGAGGACGTGCTCCGGGTCGGGGACACGGTCAAGGTGATCGTGCTCCAGGCGGATCGCACGAGGCGCCGGATCTCGCTCTCCTACCGTCAGCTCCTTCCCCGGCCCGACCACCTGCCTCCCGAGGACGCGCCCGGTGAGGGCGAGTACGCGGCCGCTGCCGACTACGAGCCGGACGGGGACGAGGAGCCCGAGGCCAGGGCGGCCGCACCGGCCAAGCCGAAGCGCTCGCGGGCCAAGGTGGGCTCGGAGGAGGACGCTGCCGGCCCTGCCGATGCATCCGCCGCCACAGCTGAGCTCGAGGCCAGCGCCGATCAGGAAGGAGACTCCACCCCGGCGGCTGAGGCCGTGGAGGACGAGGGCCCCGCGCCAGAAGCTGAGCCGGGCGCCAGCGACGAGGACGGCGAAGAGGCCTGAGCCGAACCGGCCCGCGCTCCTCGACCTGAGCCAGCGCTGCTGCAGTTTACGTCGGCCCCGAGCACCTCGTGCTGGGGCTGCTTCAGGGCGAGGGA
>DATDII010000109.1:0-4536 GCA_036521135.1 Candidatus Dormiibacterota bacterium
TGGAGGCGGCGGTCGAGCAGACCGGGAGCACCAAGGTGGTCCTTGCCGGCGGGGTGGCCAGCAACCAGCTGCTGCGCCAGCTGGTCCGGGAGCGCCTGGCCGGGATCGCTGACGTCACCATCCCGGCTCGGGAGCTCTGCACCGACAATGCCGCCATGATCGGGGCGGCCGGGTGGACCAAGGTCGCCCGCCTCGGCTTCGACGAGGCCGCCTTCGACGTCGAGCCCGCCCTGCGCGCCTACGCCTAGCCTTGGCGGCGGTCGGGGATCAGCTCGGCTTGGGCGCCTGGTCGGCGAAGGCGGAAAAGTCCCAGAAGCCGGCGCTGTGGGGATACTCGCGGGCGCAGGCGGTGCAGGCGGCGCTGGCTGTGGTCCAGCTCAGGTCGCCGCGGCACTGGGGACAGCAGGCGCGCTGGGCCAGCCCCACCAGGGGGCGCGGTGTCCCGGTGGGCGGCACTCTGAGGTGGGGCGGCCGCAGTCGAGGACGGGTCGCCAGGAGGAACTGGCTGGGACCCCACCAGCCCCGCCCGAGACGCTGGGCCAGCAGCTCGAACGAGTACACGGCGGGCCGGAGCCCGGTCACCAGGGGGGCGGGGAGCACCTGGTCCCAGCGGCGGAAGTTGTTGACGCTGGCGGCGGCGTGGCTCCGGAAGCCGGCCTCACCGAGTCGAGCCCGCACCGCAGCCAGTTGGAAGGTGCGGAAGGGGTAATCGGTCGACCCGGAGACGAGCGGCTCGGGACCCCTGAGGCCGGCCCGGCTCCGGCGCCTGATGCTGCGCCAGCGGGCGAGCGCGTGGTGCTTGATCGGGACGTCGACGAGCCAGCGGCCAGCCACGGTCCGGCCCATCTCGCCCAGGCAACGGTCGAGGTCGGTGAGGTGGTGAAGCACCCGAACCACCATCGCCGCGTCGACCGCCGAGTCGATCAGGGGCAGTCGTCCCAGGTCGGCGCGGATCAGGTGGACCCGGCCCTCGGCCACCTCCGGGCCAAGCCGTTCCGCCGCGCGGGTCAGCTGGGCCACCGAGTAGTCGACCAGGACCACCTGATCGGCGACCGCCCGGTAGTGGCTCGCGTTGCGACCGAAGCCGCCCCCGAAGTCGGCGAACCAGGCGCCCCGCCCGAGCCGGGGCAGGAGCCGGCGTAGCGTCCGGGCCTCGACCCACTGCTCGTAGTCGCGGTTTCCCCAGAAGGCGCAGTAGTCGAAGCCGCTGTCGTAGTCGACGATCCGTGTCGGCTCGAGCGGGACCTGCCGGGAAGCTGGTGTCACTGACGTCCGATCCTAGCTTCTGGGGCCAGCTTGGCAACCTTGCGTCGGCGCCCGGGAGCGGACTTGCAGATGGAGAGCCGCTCGGGATAGACTGTTAGCACTCACGAGGGTTGAGTGCTAACAGTGCAGGAGGTAGGGAATGGCCCTGAAGCTACGGCCACTGGCCGACCGTGTCGTCGTCAAGCCGCTGGAGCGGGAAGAGACCACCAAGAGCGGGATCGTGCTTCCCGACACCGCCAAGGAGAAGCCGCAGGAAGGGCTGATCGAGGCGGTCGGCAACGGCAAGTACAACGAGCAGACCGGGCAGCGAGTCGCCCTCGACGTCAAGATCGGAGACCGGATCATCTACGCCAAGTACTCTGGGTCTGAGATCAAGATCGACGAGCAGGACTACCTGATCCTCTCCGAGCGCGACATCCTCGCCGTGGTCGCGTCCAACGGCAAGTCCTGATCCGATGAGCCGAGGGCTCGCGGGACCCGCCTCCGGGGTCGCCGCGAGCCCCGCCCCAGCCTAGGAGAATTATTCCGTGCCAGCCAAGCAGCTCAAGTTCGACGATCAGGCTCGCGACGCCCTGCTCCGGGGAACCGCCCAGGTTGCCGCCGCCGTCCGTCCGACCCTGGGACCGCGGGGCCGGTCGGTGGTGATCGACCGCCAGTACGGCAGTCCCCAGATCACGACCGACGGAGCCACCATCGTCCGCGACATCGAGCTTCCTGATCACTTCGAGAACATGGGCGCCCAACTGCTGGCCGAGGCCGCCCGCCGGGCCAATGACACCGCCGGCGACGGCACCACCACGGCCGCTCTCCTAGCCGAGGCCATGGTCGAAGAGGGTGTCCGCAACCTGGCCGCGGGCGCCTCGCCGATGGGCCTGAAGCGGGGGATCGAGCGCGCGACCAAGCTGGCGCTGGCAGACCTGGACCGACAGCGCCGGCCCCGGGCCGGCCGCCAGGACATCGCCCACGTGGCCACCATCTCGAGCGGCAGCACCGAGATCGGCGAGATGATCGCCGACGCCATGGAGCGGGTCACCGCCGACGGGGTGATCACGGTTGAGGACTCCTCTGGGATCGAGACCGAGGTCAAGGTGGTGGACGGGATGCAGTTCGACCGCGGCTTCGTCTCCGCCTACCTGGTCACCGATCAGCAGGGCATGGAGGCGGTCCTCGACCACCCCTTGATCGTGGTCACGCCCCGCAAGCTGTCCGCGGTCGCGGACATCGTCCCCGCCATGGAGCTGGCGGTCAGGCTGGCCCGCCCCCTGCTCCTGATCGCCGAGGACATCGACGGTGAGGCCCTGCCCACCCTGGTCGTCAACAAGGTTCGGGGCACGGTGGCCGCCTGCGCGGTCAAGGCCCCCGGATTCGGTGACCGGCGGACGGCCATGCTCCAGGATATCGCGGTTCTGACCGGGGCTGAGGTCATCTCCGAGGAGCTCGGCCTGACCATGGACAAGCTTGAGGAGCACCAGGCGGGGTCGGCTCGCCGGGTCGTGGTCACCAAGGACGACACCACCATCGTCGAGGGCGGAGGGAGCGCCGAGCTGGTCCGGGCCCGGGTTCGCGAGATCGAACAGCAGATGGACGCCACCGACTCGGACTGGGACCGGGAGAAGCTCCAGGAGCGCAAGGCCCGCCTGGTCGGCGGTGTGGCGGTGATCAAGGTAGGGGCGCCAACTGAGACCGCGCTCAAGGAGCGCAAGGAGCGGGTCGAGGATGCCCTGGAGGCGACCAGGGCCGCCGTGGCGGAGGGGATCCTCCCAGGCGGAGGGCGGAGCCTGCTCGGGGCGGTCCAAGCCCTCTCTGGTGTCGGCGGCACCAGCGATGAGGACACCGGCGTCGACATCGTTCGCCGGGCGCTCCAGGTGCCCACCCGCCAGCTGGCCGCCAACGCTGGGATCGATGGGTCGGTCGCGCTCGAGAAGGTGACCGGCCTGGGGCCGAACGAGGGTCTCGACCTGATCAGCCTGGAGTACGGCGATCTGGTCAAGGCCGGGATCATCGACCCGACCAAGGTGGTCAAGACCAGCCTCCAGAGCGCGGCCTCGGTCGCCGCCCTGATGCTAACCACCCAGGCGTTGGTGGCAGATCGGCCCGAACTCGGGCCGGCGCTCCCGGCAGGCGGGGGAGACCCGGGCATGGGTGGAATGGGGCCGATGGGCGGAATGGGGGGCATGGGTGGAATGGGCGGCATGGGGGACATGGGGGACATGGACTTCTGACCACTGGCCGGGCGGAGAATGTCCTGATGACAACTACCTCTTCGCTCAAGCTGGCGGTCTGCCAGTACGCGCCCCAGCTGGGCGACCCCAGTGGCAACCGCAGCCGAGGATCCGAGTGGATCGGTCGGGCAGCCGATGCCGGGGCCGGGCTCGTCGTTCTGCCCGAGCTGGCCAGTTCGGGATACACATTCCACAGTCGGGAGGAGGCGGACCGAGCGGCCGAGGCAGCCGATGGGCCGATCCTCTCAGCGTGGTCCGAGACCTGCCGAGCCCGGGGCGTCTATGCCGTCGTCGGCTTCTGCGAGCGGGGTCAGCGCGGCCGCTTCAACTCGGCGGCGCTGCTGGGGCCGGAGGGGATGGTCGGGATCTACCGCAAGGCCCACCTGTTCTATGACGAGCAGAGCTATTTCGAGTCGGGCGATCTCGGGTTTCCCGTCTTCGAGCTGCCCTTCGGCAGGGTCGGGATGCTCATCTGCTACGACCTCTGGTTTCCCGAGGCCGCCCGGGTGCTGGCGCTGGCCGGGGCCGAGCTGATCTGCGTGCCCACCAACTGGGTGGCCAATTTCCGCCGCCGGGTGACCGATGAGCGGGGCTGGGTCATGGGCGACTACGCGGCGGTGGGGGCGGCGACCCAGAACCAGGTGTTCGTCGCCGCAGCCGACCGGATCGGCGAGGAGAGAGAGGTGGAGTTCATCGGGGGCAGCTGCATCGTCGGGCCGGAGGGATGGCTCCTGGCCGGGCCGGCGCCCCGAACCGATGAGGCGATGCTGCTGGCCGACGTGGACCTGAGCCAGGCCGACGCCCGCAAGCAGCGAACCCCCCGCAACCACGCCCTCGGGGACCGGCGCCCGGAGCTCTACTCAGCGCTGAGCGCGGCCCCGGAGCCGGCGCTGGCGGAGTGACCCTGTCGGCCGACCTCGGCGCAGCTCCTCTATCGGAGACCAGGGACCATTCAGCCGGGCTGCTCCAGGGCCTGAACCCGGCCCAGCGCGAGGCGGTGACCGCGCCCGACCTCCCGGTCCTGGTCCTGGCCGGGGCGGGATCGGGG
>DATDII010000110.1:0-22570 GCA_036521135.1 Candidatus Dormiibacterota bacterium
AGTCGGAGGCCGAGCCCGATGCCGGCTCCGACCAGATCGACGCCGTCAACCAGCCGCTCTCCCACGCCGTGGCCGAGCGCGGCCTTCCAGAGGTAGTTAGATGAGCAAGAAGGTAAGGGTCGCCATCATCGGCGTGGGCAACTGCGCGTCGTCGCTGATCCAGGGGGTTGAGTACTACCGCAACGCCAATCCAGGGGACGCCGTGCCCGGGCTGATGCACGTCGACCTCGGCGGTTACCACATCAGCGACATCGAGTTCTCCGCCGCTTTCGACATCGATCGGGAGAAGGTCGGCTATGACCTGGGGGAGGCGATCTTCCGGGGCCAGAACAACACGGTGACCTTCGCCCAGGTGGGACGTCTGGGCGTGCCCGTCCACCGGGGCATGACCCACGACGGGCTCGGCAAGTACCTCTCCGAGGTGATCGTCAAGGCCCCGGGCCCGACCGCCGACATCGTCAGGATCCTTAGGGAAACCAAGACCGACGTGGTGGTCAACTACCTTCCCGTCGGCTCCGAGGCGGCGACCAAGTGGTATGCCGAGCAGATCCTCGAGGCCGGCTGCGCCATGGTCAACTGCATGCCCGTCTTCATCGCTCGCGAGGACTACTGGCGCAAGCGCTTCGAGGAGCGCAACCTGCCGATCATCGGCGACGACATCAAGTCCCAGGTCGGCTCGACCATCATCCACCGGGTCCTGACCCGACTGTTCCAGGAGCGGGGGGTCCAGCTGGACCACACCTACCAGCTCAACTTCGGCGGCAACACCGACTTCCTCAACATGCTTGAGCGCGAGCGTCTGGAGAGCAAGAAGATCAGCAAGACCAACTCGGTCCTCTCGCAGATGCGCGAGCCCCTGGGCAAGGACGACGTCCACATCGGCCCCAGCGACTACGTCCCCTGGCTCAAGGACCGCAAGTGGGCCCACATCCGGATGGAGGGGAAGGCCTTCGGCGACGTGCCCCTGACCGTCGACCTCAAGCTGGAGGTGCACGACTCGCCCAACTCGGCCGGCATCGTCATCGACGCCGTCCGCTGCTGCAAGCTGGGCCTGGACCGGGGCCTGAGCGGCGCCCTCGAGGGCCCTTCCTCGTACTTCATGAAGTCACCGCCGTTCCAGGTCTCCGACGAGTACGCCCACGAGCTGACCGAGGCCTTCATCGCCGGCCGGGTCGGGGCCGCCTGCATCAGCGACCCGGAGGAGACGGTCGCCCCCCGGGCGGCGGCCCCGGTGGCTCCGGCGCCGGAGCGGGGGACGGCTCCGGTGGGGAGTGAATCCTAGGACCGCCCAGGCCCCGGCCGTGCCCGGGGCGGGCTCCGAGGTGAGCAGGGGTGAATTGGCGAACAGGCCGGCCGGCGGCGGCAGGGGGCCCGCTCCCTTGGTAGTCGAATCCGCCCCCGCGGCCCGGGCCGAGACGCCCGACCTGGGGAGGGCTCCGGACGGCTGGCTGGCCCGGGGCGGGGCCCTGGCCCTCGGCCTGCGGATCGCGACGGTCCTGACCAACCCGATGCCGACCGGGCTGCGCTACCGCCTTGCCGACATCGGCGGCTCGGCCGCCTACGGGCTGCTCCCCGCTCGGGCGAGCAGGGCAAGGGGCAACTACTCGGCGTTCGCGCCCGGGGACCGGGCCAAGAGCGGGCGCCTGGCCCGGGACGCATTTCGCAACTACGCCCGGACCATCCTCGACTTCCTGGTCCTGGAGAAGCTTCTCGACGAGGTCAAGCGCACCCCGGGGGGTATCGCCCTCGAGCCCCTGCAGCGGGCGCTCGCCATAGGCAACGGCGCCATCGTGGTCACCCCCCACCTTGGCAACTGGGACCTCGGCGCCGCCGCCATCGCCACCTGCGGCAGCCCGGTCCACGCCGTCACCGACCCCTTTGGGCCACCCGAGGTGGACAGCCTGGTCCGGGCGACCAGGGAACGGCTCGGGGTGGGGGTGATCCCGGTCGGACCGGCCAGCGTCCGGGAGGCGCTGCGGGCGCTCAGGCGCAACGAGGTGCTCCTCCTCGCCTGTGACATCGACAAGGGCGGAGCCGGGGTTCCGGTGATCTTCCTCGGCCGCCAGGTCGTGCTTCCGGCCGGTCCGGCGACCCTCTCCCTGCGGACCGGGGCGCCGCTGATCCCGGGGTACATGAAGCGGGTCAGGGGCGGCCACGAGTCCCGCCTGCTCGAGCCGCTGCCCCTGCCGACGGCAGCCGACGCCCCCGCCCAGACGGCCGAGCTGACCCAGGCGATCGCCAGCGCCTTCGAGACGATGATCCGGGCCGACCCCGCCCAGTGGTTCGCCTTCCACTCGCTGACCCGCCCGGGCGCGGAGCCGTCCCGGCCATGAGGCTGACGGTGCCGGCGTTCAAGTTACGGGCCCGGCCCCGGCCTGTGGTTGGAGCCCAGGCCCTGGCCTCCCCCGAGCCGAGCCTCCCCTCCCTCGGCCTGCGCGCCGCCGAGCTCGCCCTGCGCGCCGTCGACCGCCAGCGGGCCTACCTCCTGGCCGGGCCTCTGGCGACCGTCCTGACCACCCTCTGGCCCTCCCACTGGCGGGGCCTGCGCGCCAACCTCGCGGTGGTCCGCCCGGGCCTGGGCAGACGGGAGATGCGCCAGCTGCTGCGCCAGAACGTCCGCAACTTCTTCAAGGCCTGGATCGACCTGCTCCAGATGGCCCACCGGCCGCTCGAGGACTGGCGCGGCCTGATCCGGCTCGAGGACGCCCACTACCTGGATGAGGCGCGCGCCGGCGGCAAGGGGGTGATCATCGTCAGCCTCCACCTCGGCTCCTGGGAGGCGGCGATCGCGGCGCTGCGCGACCACTTCACCTTCACCGACGGGGGCCTGGCGCTGCTCGCCGAGCAGGTTCGCCCGATCCGCTGCTTCAACTGGCTCCTCCGGGCGCGCAGCAAGGTCGGCTGCCAGGTCATCCCCCTCAACGTTGACGCCGTCCGTCAGGGCGACCAGGAGGCCGTCCGCCGCTCCGGGGCCTCGGCGGTGCGCCAGATCTACAAGGTGCTGTCCAAGGACGGGGTGGTGGTGATCGCCATCGACCGCGACCTGCTCGGCACCGGGGAGCAACTCCCCTTCTGCGGCCGGCAGGCCTCGATCCCGCTCGGGGCGGTCGAGATCGCGGCCCGTACCGGAGCCGCCATCCTGCCCGTCTGCCTGCTGCGGGAGCCGGACGACACCTACCTGGGCCGGGGCTATCCCCCGATCCGGGTGTCGCTCGGGGAGGCCGATCCCGAGGAGGATCTCCGCCGGGCGGCCCGCCACCTGCTCCGGGTGCTTGAGCCGGAGCTCCGCGCCCACCCCGATCAGTGGCACGTGATGACTCCCCTCTTCGGCCCGCCGATGGCCGACCTTGAGCCGATGGGCGCCCCGGTGGCGCCAGCGCCGCTCAGAGCCGCCGCCCGATGAAGGTCGGGCTGGTCTCCCCCTACGACTACGGCCGGCCCGGCGGCGTCGGCGAGCACGTCCGCCACCTGGCGACCGAGCTTCGCCGCCAGGGCCTGGACGTCAAGGTCCTCGCCCCCTCGGCCGGGGCCAAGGCGCGGCCGGTCGAGGGACTCTTCCCGCTCGGCCGTCCGATCCCGGTCCCGGCCAACGGCTCGGTGGCCCGGATCTCACTGTCCTTCCACCTCTCCCGCAAGATCCGCTTCCTGCTCGACCAGGAGCGCTTCGACGTGGTCCACCTCCACGAGCCGCTGATGCCGGCCCTGCCGGTGACGGTGCTCCGGACCAATGGCGGCGGGGTCAACGTGGGCACATTTCACGCCTACGCCAGGCAGAACCTCGGCTACTACTACGGCCGGCCCATCCTGCGCCGGCTCTTCCGCCGGCTCGACGCCTGCATCGCCGTCTCCGAGCCGGCCAAGACCTTCGTCTCGCGCTACTTCCCGGCCGACTACACGGTGATCCCCAACGGCATCGACCCCGAGGCCTTCAACCCGAGGGTCCCGCCCGCGCCGGGCATCGCCCGCCAGGGCCGCCGGACCATCCTCTTCCTGGGCCGGCTCGAGGACCGCAAGGGGCTGGCCACCCTGCTCGACGCCTACTCCCTGCTCCGCCAGGTGCGCGCCGACTGCCAGCTGGTGGTGGTTGGCGACGGCCCGCTCCGCCGGGGCTACGAGCGCCGGGTCGAGGAGGAGGGGATCCCCGACGTCCGCTTCTGCGGCTTCGTCCCCGAGGCGGAGAAGGCCGGCTACCTCACCGCCGCCGACATCTACTGCGCCCCCAACACCGGCAAGGAGTCCTTCGGGGTCATCCTCCTAGAGGCGATGGCCAGCGGCCGGCCGGTGGTTGCGACCGCCATCGACGGCTTCCGCCAGGTGATCTCCGACGGGCAGGAGGGGCTGCTCACCCCACCCCGCGACGAGGCGGGGATGGCCGCCACCCTGGCCCGCCTCCTCGACGACGACCAGCTCCGCCGCCAGATGGGCGAGCGGGGCCGGCTGGCCGCCGAGGGCTACGCCTGGCCCCTGGTCGCCGACCGGGTCCTTTCCGTCTACGAGTCCGCGCTCCGGGCGCGAAGCCAAGCTGAGGTGAAGTCCTTTGTTCAGCCGTCTGCTGCAAGCGTCAGTTAGGTCGGGGGCCCAGCGGCTCGCCGCCGCCGCCCGCCTGGTCAAGGTGAGCCCCAACGTGATCACCATGGTCGGGCTCGGGCTGACCCTGGTGGCGGCCGTCCTGATCGGGCTCGACTACCTGCTCCCGGCGGGCCTGGTCCTGCTCCTGGCTGGGTCGATGGACATCCTCGACGGTGCTGTCGCCCGGGTCTCGGGCCGGGTCCACCGCTACGGAGCCTTCCTCGACAGCACCGCCGACCGCTACGGTGAGGGGGCGATCTACCTCGGGATGCTCTACCTCTTCCTGGTCCGTCTCCACCAGGACCCCCCGGTCTTCCTGATCGCGGCCGCGCTCCTGGGCTCGCTCCTGGTCAGCTACGTGCGGGCCCGGGCCCAGTCGCTCGGCTTCACCTGCGACGGCGGCTGGTTCGCCCGGCCCGAGCGGATCGTGGTCACCGTGATCGGCCTGATGCTGGGCCAGGTGAGCATCCTCCTGCTGACCGTCGTCCTCTGGATCCTGGCCGCCGCCACCAACCTGACCGCGATCCAGCGGATCTACCAGGTCTGGGGCCAATACCGGTCCCAGCTCCACCAGGAGCCCGCCCCCCAGGAGGCGGCCGAGCCAGTCCCGCCCCGGCCCCCCGCCGAGCCCCGTCGCGGCGCCGCGCCCAGCTAACCTTCGGCTGTGGGCCTGAGCTGGACCGGCTGGTGAGCGCGACCCCTGTGGGAGCGCCCCTGGTGGGGGTGGTGATGGGCTCACGCTCGGACTGGGAGACCCTCCGCCACGCCGCCAGCACCCTGGAGGAGCTGGAGATCCCCCACGAGACCAAGGTGGTCTCGGCCCACCGCACCCCCGACCTCCTGATGGAGTACGCCGGCTCGGCCGAGGACCGCGGCCTCAGGGTGATCATCGCGGGCGCCGGGGGGGCGGCCCACCTGCCCGGGATGCTGGCGGCCAAGACCCACCTGCCGATCCTGGGCGTGCCGGTCGAGACCAGGTCGCTGCACGGGGTCGACTCCCTGCTCTCGATCGCCCAGATGCCGGCCGGGGTTCCGGTCGGAACCCTGGCGATCGGCCCGCCCGGTGCGGTCAACGCGGCCCTGCTGGCGGCGTCCATCCTCGGCCTCAGCGACGCGGCCGTCCGGGCCGCCCTGCTCACCTACCGGGCCCGCCAGACCGACGCCGTCCTCCGCCACCCCGACCCTCAGCCCGACGCCCCGCAGCCCTAGGTGGGCCCGCGGATCGGCTGCCTCGGGGGCGGCCAGCTGGGACGGATGCTGGGCCTGGCCGGCCTGCCGCTCGGGCTCAGCTTCACCTTCCTCGAGCCGGGCCCGGACGCCCCCGCCGGGGCGGTCGGGGACCAGCTGGTCGGCCCCTACGACGACCCCACGCTCCTTAGCCGGTTGGGCGAGGTGTCGGACCTCGTGACCTTCGAGTTCGAGTCCGTGCCGGAGAGCTCGGCCGCCGCTCTGGCGACCTCGGGCGCGGTCTTCCCGCCCCCCGGCGCCCTCGCGGTGGGCCAGGACCGGCTCCTCGAGAAGCGGCTCTTCCAGAGCCTCGGGATCCCGACCGCCACCTACGCCGAGCTCAGCTCGGAGGCCGACCTCGGCCCCGCCTCCGACCTCGGCTTCCCCGCCCTGCTCAAGACCCGGCGCCTCGGCTACGACGGCCACGGCCAGCGCCTGGTCGAGGCTCCGGCCGAGCTCGAGGCGGCCTGGGCTGAGCTGGGCCAGGTCCCGGCGATCCTGGAGCAGCTGGTCGCCTTCGAGCGGGAGCTCTCGATCGTCTGCGTGCGGAGTCAGACCGGGGAGACGGCCGCCTATCCCGTGGTCGAGAACCACCACCAGGAGGGGATCCTCCGCCTCACCCTGGCTCCGGCCCCCGACCTCGGCTTGGATCTCGAGGGGCAGGCGGCCCGGATCGGGAGCTCGCTCCTGGAGGAGCTGGGATACGTCGGGGTCCTGGCGGTCGAGCTCTTCCAGGTTGAGGGCCGGCTCCTGGCCAACGAGATCGCCCCCAGAGTCCACAACTCGGGGCACTGGACCATGGACGGGGCGCCCTGCAGCCAGTTCGAGAACCACCTCAGGGCCGGGCTGGGCTGGCCCCTGGGCGGGACCGAGAGCCTGGGCTACACCGCGATGGTCAACCTCCTCGGCGAGACCGGCGACCCGGCCGAGCTGCTGACCCTGCCCGGGGCCCATCTCCACCTCTACGGCAAGGCGCCGCGCCCCCGCCGCAAGCTCGGCCACGTCAACCTGACCGGGGAGGACCCCACCCGGGTCACGGCGCAGGCGCTCTCGCTGGCCCAGGTGCTGGCGGTCCACCTGCCCCAGCCAGGGCATGGCGACTCCTACTGGGGCGAGCCCGAGTCGCCGGAAGCGTCCTAGATGGCGGCTCCCAAGAGGGCTCCGGGCCGGCCGGCCCCCCTGCCCGACCAGATCGGCCTGGCCCAGGTGATCGGACACCTACCTGCCCTGGCCGAACTCCGCCACCAGGTCCAGAGCCGCACCCTCGCCCACGCCTACTGGCTGACCGGGCCGCCCCAGGTAGGGAAGACGACCCTGGCCCTGGCGGTCGCCGCCGAGCTGCTCGGCGCGGCCGACTGGCCAGGCGGCCTGCTCGCCCATCCCGACCTCTGGCTCGACGACGGCGAGGGGACCCTCAAGATCGAGCGGATCCGGCCCCACGAGTCCAACCCCGACGACGAGGCGGGACCGACCCTGCAGCACTTCTTGAGCCTGTCCGCGTTCGCGGGCACGGCCAAGGCGGCCGTGATCGGGAACGCCGAGCGGCTGAGCCTGGCTGCCGCCAACAGCCTGCTCCGGCTCCTGGAGGAGCCGCCCAGCAACACCGTGATCTGGCTCTGTACCTCGCGGCCGGAGTCGGCCCACCTGCCCAGCACGCTGCGCAGCCGCTGCCAGCAGCTGCTGCTCGGCCCGGTCCAGGCGGAGGCGATCGGGGAGTGGCTGGTCTCGGTCCATGGGGTCAGCCGGGAGGCGGCGAGGGTGGCATCGGCGATCTGCCTCGGCCGCCCCGGCCTGGGCCTGGCCCTGGCCCGGGACCGCCAGCTCTCCCGCCGGGCCGGGGAGCACCTCGAGGCGTTCCTCGCCTGCCCGGCCAAGGGGCCCCGCGGCTGGCTCGAGCTCAGCCGCACGCTGGCCGAGCGGGGCACCGACCGGGAGGTGGCCCGGGGCGCGGTCCAGGTCTGGGCCAGCTTCCTGCGCGACTGCTGCCTCGAGGCGGTCGGAGCATCCCAGGACCGGCGCTGGCCCGACCATGCCGGGCAGGCCCGGGAGTGGGCCGGGCGGCTCGGGCCCGAGGAGTGCTCGAGGCGGTACGATCTGGCCCTGGACGCGCTCGCGCGGCTCGATGAGATGGCGACGCCGCGGCTCGTCCTGGACCGGCTCTTGCTGCTGACCTTCGGGGATGATCCCCCGAGGGACTCGGCAGGCGAATCGCGAGCGGTCCTCAGCGCAAGCGACCAGAGGTGAGCCAATGCCCTTAGCGGTGGGGGTTAAATTCCGCCGCCACGGACCCTTGAACTACTACGCCCCCCTCGGGGAGGAGTTGGTGCCGGGCGCCCAGGTCGTGGCGGAGACAGCGCGGGGGGCGGAGATCGGAGAGGTGGTCATGGAGGCCACCGAGATGGACCAGCGGATGGTCCCCAACCCGCTCCCCCCGGTGATGCGCCGGGCCACCCCGGAGGATCTCGAGCGCCGGGCCCGGATCGACGGCCGGATCGGCGAGGTGGTCCGCCAGGCCCGTGACCTGGTCCAGGAGCGGGACTTGCCGATCAAGGTCTCCCGGGCGGAGATCAGCTTCGACGAGTCACGGATCCTCTTCGACTTCACGGCCGAGCGGCAGACCAACTATCAGGACATGGCCAAGGAGCTGGCCTCTCGCCTCCGCTGCCGGGTCGAGCTCCGCCAGGTCGGGGCCCGGGACGAGGCCAAGGAGAAGGACGGCTACGGCCCCTGCGGCCGCCGTCTTTGCTGCTCCTCCTGGCTCAAGGAGTTCGTCCCGGTCACCATCAAGATGGCCAAGGAGCAGGGCCTGCCGCTCAACCCGACCCGGCTCAACGGCATGTGCGGCAAGCTCAAGTGCTGTCTTCAGTACGAGAACGAACAGTACGTCGACCTGAAGCGGCGCCTGCCCCTGCCCGGGACCGCCATCGAGGTCGAGGGACAGCCGGCCCAGGTGACCGAGATCAGCGTCGCCAGGGAGCAGGTCCTGGTGAGCATGACCGAGTCGGGGACGGTCGTCGCGGTCCCGGCAGCCACCCTGCTGCAGGAGCCTAGGTCGCGGGCCGAGGGCGGCGGCGGCCGGCGGCGGCGGCCCCGTCCCTCCGGGGACTAGCCAGGCCGAGCCAAGGGCTCAGGCCAGTGCCGCTGGCAGGGGCTTTCGATGTCAAAGGGGCGGGGGGAGGGCCAACGACGGCCGCTCATCTTGCGTCGGCGGGCGCTCCCCCCGCGCCGGTGGTCTGCCTCGCGGGCCGATGGATGACGGTCGACTGGATCGAGTGTCCGGCCGCCGATTCCGACCGCAGCGTGCGCCGTGTTCTCCTGGACTGCGCCGCAAATTCGCCCACCCAGGTTGGACGCCTTGCAGCCCGGCGCTCGCCGGGGGCCCCAGCTCTCGGGGTGGTTGAGCGCTCATTCCCTGGCTGACGCGGTGTTCACCGGGCGCTACCAGAACACCTCCGAGGGGCGGATCTCGACCGCGCCGCCGTAGCGGGCGGCGGGGACGCGGGCGGCCACCTCGATGGCCGCGTCGAGGTCGTCTGCTTCCAGGATGAACCAACCGCCGACAGCCTCCCTGGCCCCGACGACCGGACCCTGCCTGGTCACGGTCGCGCCCCCTTCAACCCGCACGGTTGTGGCGTTCTCGGGCAGGCCCAGCGGCAGCCCGGGGGTGACGCCCGGCGTCTCGTTGACCGCCTGGTAGTCGGCGTAGATTTGCTTCTGCTCAGTCTCCCCGAGCGCGGCCTGCTGCTCGAGCGCGCTGCCCTGGTAGATCAGCATCACGTACTTCATTCGCCTGCTCCTCCTGACCAACGGATGGGGACCCGATCAGGCCGACGAGCCCAACAAATCTGCAGGCCGACCGCGGAAAGGCTGATCCCCCAAGTCAATCTAACGGCCGACGCCGCGGCCGGTGCCTGCTGACGGCAGCAGCCGGAGCTGACCTGGCGGTCAACCGTCAGAGCGCCTGGCTGTAGACCAGTCCGAGGAGAAGCTCGGCCGCGACGCCGGCGGGCAGGGCGACCAAGAGCCAGAGGCCGATCAGGCGATGCTGCCATCCCCGCAGGCCGAGGACGGCCAGGAGGACCAGGCCGAGGGCGAAGAAGAGCAGGGCGGTCGAGTCGTAGTGGAGCTCCCAGCCGTAAACGACCCCGCCCTCGGCAAAGAAGGCCGCCGGCAAGCAGGCCCCGCCGAGGGCGCTGAGGAGGCGGTTGCGGCGCCACCAGAGCCAGCCCGCGGTCCCGAAGATCGGACCTCCGATCAGGGCGCAGACAGCCCAGAAGAGCAGGCTCGTGTGGTCGGCCGGGGTGTAGCCGTGGGCCGCCGCCGTGACGAAGTAGCCGAGCAGCTCGAGCAGCCCGGTCGCGACCCCGGCCAGCGCCGCCCGGGTCGGGCGCTGCCAGAGAGTGCCCAGGATGAACATCGGGGCCAGCCAGGGGCTGGCCGCGTTGACCAGGCTGAGCCAGGGTTGGCCGAGCTGACCCTGGAGCAGGGCGGTCGCGACCCCGACCCCCAACCCGACCAGGACGAGCGCCCCAAGCCTGGCCGCCCTGCCGACCGACGCCGATCGTTGCACTGCCCCTCCTTGGCGCGCCCTGGCCGGGCTGTCGCTGCTCCCCCGATCTTCCCCGATCCGGCGTCCGCCCCGGGCGTAGACTCCCTCCGACTTGGAGGCGGGCCGAATGGCCGGTTCCGCCCCCGCCTAGGTGAGGACAGCTTGGGGTCATGAGCGCTTCCGCAGCCGCCCGGCGCCAGCTTTCACTGCGTTTCTCCGCTCCCCGGCTGATCGGGCTCTCCGCCTACTGGCTGGCGATCAACTACCTCTGGCAGGGGATGGGGGCGCTGATCCTGCCCCGGCTGATCCTGGCGACGGTGCCGGCAGGGCACCGCGGCCTGGCCCTGGGCGGTCTCTCCGCCGCCGGGGCGGTGATCGCCATCCTGGTCCAGCCGGCGGCCGGCGCCCTCTCCGACCGCTGCCAGGTTGGGTGGGGCCGCCGCAAGCCGTACATGCTGGCGGGCACCCTCGGGGACCTGGTCTGCCTGCTCGGGCTGGCCCTGGCGGGCAGCTACGGCGCCCTGATCATCCCCTACTGCGCTCTCCAGATCTGCTCGAACACGGCGGAGGGGGCCTACCAGGGCCTCCTTCCCGACCAGGTCCCGGACTCCGACCGGGGCCGGGCCTCCGGCTACTACGGGCTGGCGGTCTTCGTCGGGACCGCGCTCGGGTTCCTGCTCACCGGGCGCCTGATCGCTCTCGGCCACATCGAGCTGGCCCTGGGCACCGTCGGGGTGGTCCTCCTGCTCGCCCTCCTGGCGACGCTCGTCTTCGTGCCCGACTCGGCGGCGAGGCCGCCCCTGCCCAGCCGGCGCCAGGCCTACCTCGGTGTCTTCAGCTTCCGACCAAGGGAGAACCCCGACTTCACCAGGCTGCTCGCGTCCCGGCTCCTCGCCCTGATGGGGATCACCGGCCTGACCGACTTCGCCCTCCTCTACATCAAGGCGAGCTTCTACCCCGGCAGCGGCAGCGCGATTGCCAACCGGGCCTCGGGCGCGACCTCGCTGCTGCTGGCGGTGATAGTGATCCTGGCGATCATCGTCACCCTGCCGGCGGCGCGGATATCGCAGCGGGTGGGGCGCAAGACGGTGATCCGGGCCGCCTCCTGGCTCGGCGCGCTCGGCACCTTTTTGCTGATTTTTGCCAACTCGCTGACCTTCGTCTACGTCGTCGGGGTGCTCATCGGGAGTGCCTTCGGGATGCTCCTGTCGGTGGACTGGGCCTTCGTCGTCGACCTCGTCCCGGCCGAGTCCGCGGGCCGCTACATGGGCATCTCCAACCTGGCGACGGCGGGTTCGGGAATCCTGGCGACCTTGATCGCGGGGCCGCTGCTGGACTTTGGCGACGGTCTCCACCACAACGCCGGATTCCCCATGATTTTCGGGCTTTTCGCGGTCGCGCTCGGGCTCGGCGGCTGGCTCGTCTGGGGCGTCCGCACCCCCCAGCAGATCGCCGACGCGAAGCGCGCCCAGGAGTCGCCGGGCTAGGATGCGGCCGTGTCGGGAGCGTGCTCGCTCAGCTGGATCTGCAGGTGATGCTGGGTTCGGTCGTCGGTGATCCGCACCGAGAGGATGTGGGTCGTCCGGTTGAGCTTGGCCGAGACCGCCGAGCTGGGATCTTGGGACTGGATGCTGAAGCCCTGATAGAAGCTGGGCACCGCGATCTCGAGCGGATGCCGGCTCGCGCTCCCGCTGAAGGCGACCCCCAGGCGGCCGGTCCGATAGCTGTAGCTGAGGCTCTCGAGCTTCCCCGGGGTCGCCCTGGGGTAGGCCCGGGCCACGATCCGGAGCCGGGAGCGGTTGCGCTTGAAGGCCCAGCTGCCGCCCTCGTCCCAGTCCCAGTAGGCCCAGCCGAGCCGGTAGCGGTCGAGCTCGTTCATCTCCCGGGCCACCCAGGCCTGGTTGGCGGAGCCGCCGCCGGCGCCGATCTCGCCGACCCAGGGCGCGGCCCCGGCCTCGGCGGCCTGGTCCTCAAGCAGGCTGAGCGGGATCGTGTACTGGGGTGTCGGCTTCTGCCAGGGCGGTTCGAGCAGGGTTGCGAAGACGTGGCTGGAGAAGACCTGGTTGGGATAGGGGAGCGAGCCGACATAGGTGGGCAGCCCGAAGTCGAGGGTCTGCTCGGTGATCCACATCTGGTGGGGCGCGATCGCGGCCAGGTGGGTGATCACGTCGGCCTCGAATGGCAGCAGGTACTTCTTCTCGAACAGGCCCGAGGGGATGGGGAAGGGGTGGGGCTCGTTCCAGAGGTCGAAGCCGGCCACCGCCGAGTCGTTGCGGAAGGCCCGGGCGACGTAGCTCCAGACCCTGGTCACGTCCTGCTGCCAGCCGCCCAGGTCGGCCCAGAAGATGCCGTAGCTGGCCAGCACGCCCGGGGCCAGGTGGCGGTTCCAGGGCGAGCCCAGGGGAAAGCTGCGGGGCAGTCCGCCCGCGGTCACCCAGCTCGGGGCCCCGTCGCCGCCGTAGTAGATGCTCCAGTCGATGTTGTGGAGGTCGAGGATGGTGTAGATGCCATGGGCCGCCGCGTCGTTGACGACCCCACGGATCAGGTCGAGGTAGGCCCGGGAGAGCTGGTCGGGTCGGGGCTCCAGTCGGGACCAGTTGATCGGAAGCCTGATCACGTCGAACCCGTCCGCCTCCATCTCCTCGAAGTCGCGGCTGGTCGGAACCGGCCCCGGGCGCATGTCCTTGGCCTGCTCCAGCCCGGTCACGTTCATGCCCCGGAGGAGCACCTGGCGGCCCTGGCTGTCGACGATCTCGCTGCCCCTGCTGTGCAGCCAGGGCAGGCCGTGCCCGGAGATCGTGCTCGCCGTGGGCGGCTGGCGCCTGGCCGAGCTCGGGTAGGCGGGGTAGAGGTTGGGGGTCAGCGCGAAGACGAGGAGGGCCAGGCAGATGACCAGGATCAGGATCAGGCAGCCGGAGCAGCAGCTGCAGCACCCCCGAAGACGCCTCGGCCAGCTGCGGGGCCAGCGCCAGAACCGGCGCTGGTACCAACGCCTGGAGCGGGTCGGCGGTTCGACCACCTCCGAAGTCTAGGTCGGGACGGGCCTGACCGCCCTGGTCAGCTGGCCCGGGCGGTCAGTGCCGGCGCGCCCGCCAGAGGACCAGGGCGGCCACCCCGACCGCCAGGGCGCCGACGGCGGCCACGCCGCCCTTGAGGCTGGTCCCCGACCGCCACCCCGTGGCCGGGCTCTGGGGCACGACCTCGATCCGGCCCGGTCTCGGGCCCGGCCCTGGAGCCGGCTCGCCCCGACGGTTCTCGGCCCGCCGCCTCGCCTCGGCCGGGGCGGACCTTGAGCCGGGGGCGGCTTTGGCAGGAGCGCTCGGCCTCACCGGAGGCGACTCCTCGCCGAGCTCCTTGGCGACCGCCCGCCGGAACCTGGTGATCACCGAGCTCACCGCCCTGTCGAGGTCGGCCTCGGCGATCTCGCCGAGACGGCCCCGGCCGTCCACCAGCACGGTCAGCCGGAGGTCACTGCCACCCCCGGGATCGTCCCGGAAGCGGGCTCGGACCTCGGCGTGGGCCCGACCGGTGCCCCGGACCTCCTTGCCGCTCAGGGTCCAGGTGAGGTGCCGGCCCTCCTCCTCGATGTGCTGGCGGGCGTACCCCCGGTAGGTGACCGAGTGGCCGGCGATCACAACCCGGAGCGTTCCCCGGCCGCCCTCGCCCACGGTCAGGCCCGGGGTCAGCCGGAGCGCTCCCCGGCCTCCGGCCAGCAGCTCCCAGGCCTGCGCGGCCGAGCCCGGCAGCTTGACGGTTTCGATCAGGGTCAACTAGGCGCCTCACCGGGGTCGGTCGGGGGCGGCGGGCTTGGCTGATCGACCGGGCCCCAGCCGGGCAGGTGGCCGCCCCGCAGTGGCGGCGCCGCCGGAGGCGGGGTCTGGGAGGGGAGGATCGGGCCACGCCCGGTCAGCTCGGCGAGCGAGCGCCCCTGGTCTTCCTTGCGCACGACAAAGGTGCGGCCGAGGAAGTCCTCCGGGCCGCGGTGGTCGGACCGGGTCAGGAGCAGCAGGGTACCGACGATGAACTCCAACAGCCAGATCAGGACTCCGACGATCGGGATAAACAAGGGGTTGCCCAACCAGAACACGAGCGAGCGCAGGACGGCGTTCCAGATGGTCATGGGACTGCCGTCCACCCGGGTGATGCGCAGTCCCAGGGCCAGCTTGCCGAGGGTGGCTCCGGTGCCTAGGTACATTCCTATCAAATAGAGCGCGGTCACCGCCGCAGCCGCGATCCCGACGTGAAATAGCGGTGCGGTCAGCTGGTGGGAGAGGTGGACGAAGCGGGGATCCTTGCCCAGGTGGGTCTCCTTGCTGTGGGCGACCGCGTACTTGGCGAGCCGGGAATAGTCGTGACCGACCAGGATCACCAACAAGATCACCCAGGCGACCGCCAGGACGAGGAAGTCGATCACGGCGGCGGCCAGCCGCTCCCATGCGGGCAGGCCGCGGCTCGCGGTCGAGGTGGGGCTGGCGATCATCGCTGCTGGCTCATGGCGGCATCTCCCTGGGGTGGCTGCCTCGGACGGGCCGGCCGGTCGCCCCGCCCGCATTTTAGGCGTGCGCACGGCCGAGAGAATGCGACTTCCCCGTTGAAGTGGTAACAGTCCTGGGACGAAGCACCAACTCGCCCGGGAGGGCCGTAGTTTGGCCCAATGGAGGTGTCCCCGCCGGTGTCCGGACAGGAGTGCCCAAGGGCGGAGAGGAAGGCGCCCTCCCGCGCCCGAATGCGCCCGGGCGTCTCCCTGGGGCAGGGGATGGTCGAGTACTCCTTGATCCTCGGGCTGGTGGCGCTGGTCGTCCTGGTCGTCTTCGTCCTGGTCGGCCACCACGTGTCCGACATCTACTCCAACATCAACACCGGGCTGGCTGCCACCGGTTGATCTGACCGGGCCCGCTCTGGGCCTCTGCTATCCTGAATTTCGGGCCGGCGCGGCCGGTCCCAGGCGCCGGGCAGAATCGGGTCAGGAGTTGGATCGCGATGACCTATGTGATCGGAGAGACCTGCGTCGACGTCAAGGACAAGTCCTGCGTCGAAGTCTGTCCCGTCGATTGCATCATCGGCGCCGACGAGGACCGGATGCTCTTCATCGACCCCCAGGAGTGCATCGACTGCGGCGCCTGCGTCGACCCCTGCCCGGTCGACGCCATCTACGCCGAGGAGGACCTGCCCGCCGAGTGGACCGAGTGGACCGCGATCAACAAGCTCTACTTCGAGAGCGCGGACGAGGCTCGGAGCCAGGTCAACGCCAAGACCCCAGAGACCGCCCAGCCAGGCTGACCTCGAGGGGGAGTTGGGTTCCCCACACAAAGAAAACCGCGATGGCTTTGTGTCAGGGGACCGATGTTCGAACCGCCTGCGACTGCTACTCTGCCTGCTCAAGGAGCCGCGGAGTGCCCGCCAGCTAGCGGAGGAAGGACATGGTGATGGCCGTCGAGGGCAAGGTCGACGAGGGGGCGAAGGAGGATCCGGCCGCGGTGATCGCGTTCGCCAAGGACCAGGGGATCAGCTTCATCGACTTCCGCTTCAGTGACCTCCTCGGTCAATGGCAGCACTTCAGCGTGCCCACCTCGGAGCTGACCGAGCGCCTCTTCGCCGAGGGGATCGGCTTCGACGGCAGCAGCATCAAGGGCTTCCAGCACATCCACGAGAGCGACATGCTCCTCTTCCCCGACCCCAGGACCGCCTTCGTTGACCCGGTGCTCGAGGTCCCCACCCTCTCCTTGATCTGCGACATCGTCGACCCGGTCACCAAGGGCCGCTACAGCCGCGACCCTCGCTATGTCGCCCACAAGGCGGAAGCGCACCTCCGCGAGAGCGGCATCGCCGACACCAGCTACTGGGGACCGGAGGTCGAGTTCTACATCTTCAACTCGATCCGCTTCGGGCAGAGCGTCAACGAGGGCTTCTATCACATCGATTCCCAGGAGGGGATCTGGAACTCGGGCCAGAACGGGACCCCCAACCTGGGATTCCGGCCCCGGCAGAAGGAGGGGTACTTCCCGACCCCGCCCGTGGACCAGCTCCAGGACGTCCGGAGCCGGATCTCGCTGGCGCTCCAGGCGGCCGGGATCGAGGTCGAGGTGCACCACCACGAGGTTGGCACCGCCGGCCAGACCGAGATCGACATGCGCTACGACTCGATGGTCTCGATGGCCGACAAGGTGCTCGTCTTCAAGTACATCGTCAAGAACGTCTGCCACCGGGAGGGCCTGGTCGCCAACTTCATGCCCAAGCCCCTCTTCGGCGACAACGGCAGCGGCATGCACACCCACCAGTCGCTCTGGAAGGAGGGGGTGCCCCTCTTCTACGACCAGGCCGGCTATGCCCTGCTCAGCGACCTCGCCCGCTGGTACATCGGCGGCCTGCTCGCCCATGCCCCGGCGGTGCTCGCCTTCGCCGCTCCCACCACCAACAGCTACCGCCGCCTGGTGCCGGGTTACGAGGCGCCGATCAAGCTCGCCTACAGCGCCCGCAACCGGAGCGCCTGCATTCGGATCCCGACCTACAGCGAGCGGCCCCAGCTGCGCCGCCTCGAGTTCCGGTCGCCCGACCCCACCTGCAACCCCTACCTGTCCTTCGCCGCCATGCTCATGGCCGGCCTGGACGGGATTCGCAACCGGATCGAGCCCCCGACTCCGATCGAGGCTGACCTCTACGAGCTCGAGGGTGCCCGGGCGGACGCGGTCAAGGACCTTCCCGGGAGCCTGGAGGAGGTGCTCGCCGCCCTGGAGCAGGACCACAGCTTCCTCTACCAGGGAGGGGTGTTCACCGAGGACCTGGTCGACACCTGGGTCGCCCTCAAGCGCGAGCGCGAGGTGGCCCCGGTCCGGCTGCGGCCCCATCCCTCTGAGTACACGCTGTACGCCGACAGCTGATCTCCCCTGGACCGCCGACCCGGGGCCCCGGGCCGGCGGCTCCGTCAGATGGGCCGACGGAACAAGGGAGATAGTTCCCGCCCCCCGCCGCAAGGTCGGAGAAGGATCCGCCCTCGCTAGGAACCTACCGACGAGGTTAGCCGTTAGCCACATAGAACCGGGCCTGGGTTGCCAGGCTGCGACTCCGGTAACGGCCCCGTCAGCCGCTTGCGCTTCGCGTTCCGCTCAAGCGCGCCTTGCTTCGGACCCCAGGGCGCCTCGCTCCCGGCCCGGGGCCGGAGCCGAGCGGCGCCGGGCCCGCCATCTGGGCGGCGCCGCCTCCCGCCGCGGTCCGGTCCCGGCTAAATCGAAAAGCACCCGGACTCGCCACCTTCGATCCGGCCCAGCCCTCTCTCGAGCGAGGCCGGGAGCGGCTTGGTGCGGAACTGGTTGACAGCCTCGTCACGCTCCCTTACTATGTTCCGTTAGACGGGTAACGGCATCCTTTCAGTCTTATCACGGGTCGTAGGTGTCGCCTTGGGCGAGGTGCACTTCCCGCCTGGTCCTCCAATGCATGGGTACCCAGCCACAACCGTCTAGATGCGCCCCTGGGAGGGGGTTTGGAGAGGACCGAGGTCGTCAGGTTGGGAGAGCACAGGCGCATGAGGGCCACCAGTCGCCCGGTGAGTGTGGTCGTCCCCACACGCAACGAGGGGCCGAACTTGGAAGCGCTGTACAGCGCGCTGGCCGCCGCGTTGGGACGGATGCCCTACGAGGTGATCGTCGTCGACGACAGCACCGACGACTCGACCAGGCCCCTGCTCCAGGAGATCGCCGGGCGCGACCACCACTGGCGGGTGGTCGAACGCGCTCCGGCCGACCAGACCGGCCTGGCCACGGCGGTCTCGATCGGGCTGCGCCTGGCCAAGGGGGAGATCGTCTGCGTCATGGACGGCGACCTGCAGCACCCGCCCGAGGTGATCCCGGCGCTGGTGGCTGCGATCCGGTCGGGGGCGGACATCGCGGTCGCCTCCCGCTACATGCCCGGCGGGAGCGCCGCCGGGCTGGCGAGCCCGGGGCGCCGCTTCGTGAGCCGGACCGTCTCCTGGGTCTCCCGCTTCTTCTTCTCGGAGGCGAGGCGGAGCACCGACCCCCTGAGCGGCTTCTTCTGCCTCCGCCTCGAGTCCGTGGCCGGGCTCGAGCTGCGCCCGGTCGGCTTCAAGATCCTGCTCGAGCTGCTGGTCTGCCTCCCCAGCGTCAAGGTGGTGGATGTGCCCTTCGTCTTCGGCGACCGCTTCTCGGGCTCGAGCAAGGCCACCTTCTCCCAGGGCCTGCTCTTCGGCAGGCACCTGCTCTCGCTCTTCGTCTACGTCCCCCTGGCCGCCCTGCTCGCCAAGGTGACGATCTCGGCCGGGAGCGGCATCGCCACCTTCGCGGTGGGTCTGTGGATCTTCAAGACGGTGGGCCTGCCCGACCCCGACCCCTGGGTCCTCTCGGCGGCGGCGAGCCTGGTCATGGGGCTGTCGATCTACCACCTGCTCACCTTCCGGACCGCGTTCTGGAGGCAGGGCGTGGTCGGGCACCGGCTGCCCTGGGCGCTCGGCCTCTCCAGCACCATCGGCGGGGTCGCCTGCTTCTTCGTCCTGATGGCCAGGGCCCACCTGGCGACCGTGGTCCTGGCCGTCCTCGCCCAGCTGGCGGCGGTCGCCCTCGGCTACGGCCTGGCGCGCTACGCCCGGGCCAGGACCACGCTCCCGGTCTCCGGGGACACGGCGGCTGACGAGCCCTGGCTCCAGGGCCTGGCCCGGCGGCTCGGCGCCGAGCGGGCCTGGTGGCTCGAGCCCAGGGCCGGGCGTCCGCCGGCCTCCGACCTCGAGGCTGCCCTGCCGCCCTCGATCGTCAACCACGTGGTCCTGACCCGGCAGCCCCTGCTCGTGGTCGAGCTCCCCTCGAGCCGACCCCAGGCCCGGGTCAACGTGGGCGCCTACAGCCTGATGATCATCCCCGAGCTGACCCCAGGGCGGCGGGTCAGCAAGATGGCCGTGCTGGCCCGGGCCAACAAGAACTCCTTCTCGGCCCGCGACCTCCACGTCGCGTTGGCCTGGCTGAGCCGGCGCCCGCGCTCGGCCCCGGCGCTGGAGCCCCTGGCAGCCACCCCCGACCTGGCCGCGGTAGTCAGCCAGTCATGAGCCAGTCGACCTACCAGGGCCGCCTCCGGCGGTCTCAGGTGCTGGCGCCCGCGCCGCGCTGGACCGATCGGGTCGGCCGGCTGAGCCGGTTCGCCGTCGTCGGCGTCCTCGGCCTGGCCGCGAACCAGGCCGTCCTCTGGGTCCTGGTCAGCTTCCTCGGCCTGTCCTACCTGCTGGCAGCGGTAGTCGGCAGCCAGGCGTCGACGGCGGTCTCCTACCTCGCCAACGAACTCTGGGTCTTCCGGGGCCGGGGCGAGGCCGGCAAGAGGCAGCACTGGCTCCGGCGCCTGGTCGTCTTCGACTCGGTCAACACGGCGTCGCTGCTGCTCCGACTGCCGGTCCTGTTCGTGCTCACCAGCGGCCTCCACATCAACTACCTGATCAGCAACCTGGTGGCGGTGGGCGTCTTCATGCTGGTCCGCTTCCTCGTCGCCGACGCCTGGATCTGGGGCGCCCGTCCGGCCGTAAGTACCATCTGAATTAATCTCAAAGAGGCCATAGATGTCTGACCTGACCCCCGACAAGTACACCTACTACGACGTGGACGGCCTGGCCCGGGTCAAGTCACGAGTCCGGCTGCCCGAGCTGGACTCCTTCCGGACCAGGTCGTCGACGGGCCAACCCGATCTCATCATCGAGGTGCGCCCGATGGTCAAGGGCGCGCCTGCGCCGGTGGTGCCGCCGTCCTATCGCTACCGCGAGTGGATGGGGTTCATAACCGCCAACTTCGACGTCACCATGGGCCCCCCGGCGGTGGTCAGTGCGGCCCCGCTCCTGGCCCTCTCCCGGCACGTGCTCTACACCAACGTGGTCGAGCCCCTCTTGCGCTTCATCGTGGCCAGCCGGGGCCGGATGCTGGTCCATGCCGGCTGCGTCGTGCTCGGGGGCCAGGGGGTGATGCTCTCGGCCCGGACCGATACCGGCAAGACCGCGACCATCCTGCGCCTGCTCCGCAGCAGCGGGGGGTCGTTCCTCTCCGACGACATGACCATCCTCGCGCCCAGCGGGGAGGCCAGCCGCTACGCCAAGCCGCTCACCATCAGCGCCCACACGCTCAGGGCTGTGCCTCACAACCGGCTCCGGGCGGGGCAGCGCGCCGCCCTGGCGGTCCAGAGCCGGCTCCACTCGAGGAGCGGGCGCGGGGTTGGCAAGTGGCTGGGCGAGCGCCCGCTCCCGATCATGGCCCTGAACAGCGCGGTCCAGGCGGTGATCCCGCCGCCCAAGTACCGGGTTGACCAGCTGGTTCCCTGCCAGCTGGGGCGGACCACCAAGGTCAGCAAGCTGTTCCTGATCGAGCGCGGCTCGCCCCCGCTGCGGGCGGAGGTCCCCCAGGAGGAGGCCCTGGAGCAGCTTCTGGTCAACACCGCCGACGCCTATGAGTTCCCGCCGTTTCGAACGATGGCGCCAAAGCTGCGGGTGGGCGGTCTGGATTTCGAGGAGGTGCAGGCGGCCGAGCGCGCGGTCCTGCGGGAGGCGCTCGCCCACATTGAGATCGTGCGTCTGAGGGTTGCGGATTTCAGCTGGCCCGAACTGGTCAAGGCCGCTCTCGCGAGGGAGCAGACTGAGCCGGTGGGTGCTGTAGCGACGGCGGGGGGCTGGGGGCCTGCCGAACCGATGGTCGCTGCGGCCGGGCTGCTGAGTGCCCAAGAAGACACGTAGGCAAGCCCGTCCGCGTCCTTCGGCGAGGAGTCGCACCACCCGCGCACCGGGCCCGCGCGTGAATCCGGAGACAGGTCCCACGCTGGGTGACGCTCCGAGCGCCCCTGGTTCCGGGACCGAACCAGTCCCGGGAGCCGAATCGGCGCGCGCCAGGGCGGGTGCCCAGGCGCCGCCGGCCGCCCCCCAGGCCCGGCCGAGGCGGTCCCGAGCCGCTCGAACCAGGTCCGGAGCCCCGCCCGCGCCGGTGCGCCCGCTGTGGCAGCAGCCCGGGGCCCGCTGGGTCGGCGGGCTGGCCGTCCTCATCCTGGCTGGCGCGCTGATCCTCCGGCTCTGGGGGCTGAACCACTACGGGCTCAACTCCGACGAGGCGGTCTACGCCAGCCAGGCGGCCGGCCTCGCCGGGATCAAGAGCTACTCCCACCTCTTCGGGCTCTTCCGGGCCCATCCCCTGCTGGTCCAGCTGCTTGTCTCGGTCGTCTTCCGCATCGCCGGGGTGAGCGGGGTCGTGGCCCGGGAGGTCTGCGTCGCCTTCGGCGTAGGCCTGGTGCTGATGATCGGCTGGGTAGCCGCGATCACCGCCGGCCGCTGGGCGGCCCTGATCGCCATGCTCTTCGCGGCCCTCTCCCCCTACCCGATCGCCATCTCGCACCAGCTGCTCCTCGACGGTCCCGAGGCGTTCTTCGTCGCCACCTACCTGCTCTTCCTCTGCCTCTACGCCAAGCGGCTCGAGCCGGTCTGGCTCTGGAGCGCCGCGCTGGCCGGGGGTCTCGCCTTCTTGTCCAAGGAGACGGCGATCCTGCTCCTGCCCGGCTTCCTCATCTTCCTGGCCCTGACCCCGAAGGTGCCCCTGCGCTGGCGGGAGCTCTCCCTGGCCGGGGTGATCTTCATGGCCTGCGTCCTCATCTACCCCCTCGCCGAGCTGGGCGCGGGCAAGGGCGGCACCGGCGCCAGCTACGTCGTCTGGCAGGTGCTCCGGCCCCCCAACCACACCCTGCTCTTCTACTTCCAGGTGATGGGGTCGATCGGCTGGCCGATCATCGCCTTCGCCCTGGTGGGCGGCTGGGTCGCCCTGCGCCGGCGCACCCCCGCCGACATGGCCCTGCTGACCCTGACCGCGGTGATGTTCCTCTTCTTCGAGTTCTGGCCAACCAAGGGCTACGAGTACCTCTCGCCGCTGGTGCCGTCGGTGATCCTCCTGGCCACCATCGGGGTCATCTTCTGCGGCAGCGCCGTGGCCGCCTACCTCTCCCGGCTGGCGCTGGCGGCGCGCTACCTTAGCGGGCCCAGGGCGGCGGCCGGGCTCGCCGTTGTCGCGGTCGGGGTCCTGATCGCGAGCACCGGGCCGACCCTGGCGGCGGGCTCCGACTCGGGCGCCTACATCGTCGGCACCGACAGCGGCCAGGTGACCCCCGCCCGGGTCTCCCAGCTGGCGGGGTCGGGCGGGGTGCTGGCCGGGCGCCCGACCGGGCAGTGGGTCAAGCGCCACACCCTGCCCGGCTCGACCTTCCTCACGATCGGGC
>DATDII010000111.1:0-12780 GCA_036521135.1 Candidatus Dormiibacterota bacterium
CGGGGGCCTCACCGTTGGGGTGCTCTCGAGCTTTGCCTCCGCCTTCCTGCCCAACGAGTGGAACGAGGCCATCGTCTTTGGCATCCTCATCCTGATCCTTGCCCTCCGGCCCCAGGGCATCCTCGGGGAACGCGTGGCCGAGCGCGCGTGAGCGTCCAAGCCCTGGCCGCACGCGCCCGGCTGGGCCGGTTCCAGGCTCGGATGACGCTGCCTCCCCGGGTCCGGACGGGAGCGCGAGTGGGCTTCGTCGTCGCCGCGGTGGGCTTCGCCTCGGCCCCGTACTGGCTCGGCGGCACCTACTACCCGGACATCTGGACCGACATGGCACTCTGGGCCACCATCGGTCTGGGGCTCAATGTGGTGATCGGGTTCGCCGGCCTGCTCGACCTCGGCTACATGGCCTTCTACGCCATCGGCGGTTACGTCTTCGCCAACGCGGCCCTCTACCACGGCTTCACCCTCTGGGAAACCCTGCCCTTGGGGGCGGTGCTGGCGGTCATCGCCAGCGTCATCATCGGGTTCCCAACCCTTCGCGTGCGCGGCGATTACCTGGCGATCATGACACTTGGCTTCGGCGGAATCGTCTTCTACGCAGCTCAGAACGTGACCAACCTCACCGGCGGCTACAACGGCCTCTACGGCTGGCCCACCCAGACCATATTCGGTCATCCCTTCGCCTCGCCGATCGACTTCTACCCACTCGCCCTCGGCCTGACCGTGGTTGCGGCTCTGGTCACCCGCGCCCTCCGCGGCTCCCGGATCGGTCGCGCTTGGGCTTGCATCAAGGACGACGAACTGGCTGCGGGAGCGTCGGGAATCCCGATCATTCGCTACAAGCTCTACGCCTACATGTCGGGCGCCGTCTGGGCCGGGTTGGCGGGGGCGATCTTCGCCGTGAAGCAGACGATCGTCTCGCCCGAGACCTTTACCTTCGATCAGTCATTCTTCGCGGTGGCGATTGTGATCATGGGCGGGATGGGCTCGATCCCAGGCGTGGTCCTGGGCGGGGTCATCTATGTGGTGATCGCCGAGTGGCTATCCACATACACCGGCACGTACAGCGGCGTGATCTTTGCCGGCCTGCTCCTCTTGATCGTGCTGCTCCGGCCCCAGGGTCTCATCCCCTACCGGCGCCATCCCCCACGCTGGCTGCTGCGCCACTACGAGGAGGATCCACCGCCCGAGCCTCCTGCTGGGCCCGCTCCTTGAGCGGGGAGCCGCTGCTCGAGGTCAGGGGGCTGGGGGTCAACTTCGGTGGAGTTCGGGCGCTGTCCGATGTCTCCTTCACGTTGCATCGTGGCGAGATCCTGGGCGTGATCGGCCCCAACGGAGCTGGCAAGACGACCCTCTTCAACGCGATCTCCGGGGTGTTGCGCAACTACCAGGGCGAGGTGACCCTGGGGTCCCGATCGCTGCGGGGCCTCAACGCGCAGCAGGTGGTGGCCCGGGGACTGGCGCGGACCTTTCAGAACATCAGGCTCTTTCGCAGCCTGACGGTGATCGATCACGTGATGGCGGGACAGCACCGGCAGATGCGGGAGTCCTTCTTCGACTCCGCCCTGCACACGCCGCGATTTCGCCGGGCTGAGCTGGGGGCCGTCCGCGAGGCGCGACGAATCCTCGCCTTCGTCGGCCTCGCAGGTGTCGATCCGGGCGCGGCGGCCAGCTCCCTTCCCTACGGAGCGCAGCGCCGCCTCGAGATCGCGCGGTCCCTGGCCACCCAGCCCGCGGTCCTGATGCTCGACGAGCCCGCCGCAGGGATGAACACAGCCGAGAGCGTGGACCTCGGTCGGGTGGTCCGGCGGGTTCGCGATTCCGGGACCGCAGTGCTCTTGGTCGAGCACGACATGCGGGTGGTGATGTCGGTCTGCGACCGGATCGTGGTCCTGAACTTCGGCCGGGCGATCGCCACCGCCCCGCCCCAGGAGATTCAAGAGAACCCTGAGGTCATCGCCGCCTACCTCGGTACCGAGGCCCCGGCGTGAGCCTGCTCCAGGTGGAGGGGCTCACCGTCCGCTACGGCGCAATCGAGGCGGTCCACGGGATCAGCTTCGAGGTAGACGCGGCGGAGTGCGTCACGATCCTCGGAGCCAATGGCGCCGGCAAGAGCTCGACATTGAAGGCCTTGGCAGGCCTCCAGCGGCCCAGCCTGGGGCGGGTCACGATGGAGGGGCAGGTGGTCACCGGGCTGCCGGCCCACCGGATGGCGCGCCTGGGGATGTCGCTGGTTCCAGAGGGCCGACAGATCTTCAGCACCCTGACGATCCGGGAGAACCTGGAGCTGGGCGGCTACACCCAGGGTGCCTCCGCCAACCGCCAGTCGATAGAGCGGGTGATCGCCATCTTCCCGGTGCTCGAGCCCCGGATGAGCACGCTCGCGGGCAGCCTCTCCGGCGGCGAGCAGCAGATGCTGGCCCTGGGCCGGGCGCTGATGACCCGGCCACGGTTGCTGATGATGGACGAACCGTCGCTAGGACTGGCCCCGATCGTGACCGGCCAGATCTTCCAGACGATCCAAGAGATCGTCGCCTCGGGCGTCTCCGTCCTTCTGGTCGAGCAGAATGTTCACCGCGCCCTCGGGGTCGCCTCCCGAGGCTATGTGCTGGAGCTTGGGGGAGTGGTTCTCGAGGGGTCAGCAGCAGCGCTCCTGGCCGATGACCACGTCCGGCTCGCCTACCTCGGCCACGGCATGGGTGAGGCCGAGTAGCGGTCGTCTCGGGCCCTGGCGAGGAGCCGGCTCGGGTCTAGGCGCGAAGGACCGTCAGTCGCCGCCCTGCTGACCCTGGCGCATGATGCTCTCGATAACGTCGTGGCCTGGGGGGCGGTGGGCAGAGCTCCTCCGGGATGGCGTCTTGCGGCGATCGGGACGGGCCGCCGCCATGTGACTCTCCTGCTTGCGCCAGACTCGCTCGATGATCACCCGGATCTCGGCACCATCCTCGAAGGGGATGCCATGGGACGCCAGCGACTGCCGGATCCGCTCGGTCAGGTGGGAAGTCTCGTGCAGGTTGAGCTGCTCCAGCGCCTCGAGCAGGTCGTCGAGTCGGCGCAGGATCGAGCGCCGCTCGGTGGTGTCCGGGGTGGCCGAGATCATGGCTGGATTATCCGCGCCGCGGAGGGGGAATGGGTGACCCAAGTTGTCGGCTCGGAGGGCCGCCGCCGGCCCGGGTGCTCCGCTCTCGCTCGGCCTGGTAGAGACCGAGCCGCGCCACAAAACCCTGGACTGAGGCAGGGGCCCACCAGTTGGCCCGGCCGAGGATTCGCATCAGGGCCGGGACCAGGATCCCCCGGACCAGGGTGGCATCCACGGTAACCGCGACCGCCATGCTGATCCCCAGGGTCTGGATCTCGAGGACATGGCCCAGGGCAAACGAGCTGAACACGGTGATCATGATCAGCGCCGCCGAGGTGATGACCCCCCCCGTCACCGTCAGCCCGTGGGCCACCGCATCCCGGTTGTCGCCGGTCTCGCAGTAGCGCTCCCGGATCCGGGAGAGCAGGAAGACCTCGTAGTCCATCGAGAGGCCGAAGAGAATCGCGAACATGAGCACCGGGGTGGTGGCGGTGATGTTGCCGGCCGCCTGGAACTGGAGCAGATTGCTGAGGTGGCCCTCCTGGAAGATCCAGACCATGGCGCCGAACGCAGCCGAGATGGAGAGCAGGCTCATCAGCACCGCCTTGACCGGGAGCAGCAGCGACCCGAAGGTCAAGAAGAGCACGGCCATGGTCACCGCTACCACCAGCAGCACGGCCCAGGGAATCGTCGCACCGAAGGCTTGAAGAAAGTCGACCGAGAGCGCGGCCCCACCGGTGATCAGGGGGGTCGCCCCGAGCGGGCCTGGTAAGCGGCGCAGGCGCTCGACCAGCCGGGCTGATTGGGCAGAGTCCGGGGAGAAGTCGTTGGCAACCTCGAATTGGGCCAGCGGACCGGCCAGGTTGCCGGCGACGTAGCGGTTGAGGCCGGAACTGCGCTCCCGGCTCGGCCGGGCCAGGGCCGCCAGGTAGCCGGCCCGGGCCATCCCCGGCGGTGGGCTCATCGCCCCGGTGACCCCGTCCACTCCCGGCAGCGCCCGAACCCGGGACAGGTAGGCCGCCAGCCGCGTTTGCTGGACCGGGGGCAGGTGCTGGTGAAGCCTCGAGCCGTACCGGAGCACGAGGTTGAGATCGTCCACCCCGCCCGCCTGGGGAAAGTCGGAGTTGAGCAAGGCGTAGCCGGTCCGCGCCTCACCAGGTGGGATGTTGGCGACATCGCTTCCGGTCGACAGCTTGAGGTTGAGGAAGGGGGCCCCGAGGAGGAGCAGCGCCGCGATCGTGGGAAGGGCGACTGCGAGCGGGCGGCGCATGACGACCGCCGCCAGCCTGCCCCAGAGGGACGAGCTCGGGCTCGGCCCCTGGCGCGGTTGACGCAGGCTGAGCCAGTTGACCCGGGGGCCGAGCACTCCCAGCAGGGCGGGGAGTGCTGTAAGCGCGAAGAGAAGTGTCAGCGCCACCACCAGAACGCCGCCGATCCCCATGCTGCCCAGGGCCGAGGCGGGGAAGAGCACCAGGGAGACCAGCCCGATCGCGACCGCGGTTCCGGAGACCGCGACCGCTTTCCCGGCGCTGGCGGTCGCCAGGCGCACGGCCTCGGCCGACTCGTGGGTTGGAATCTCCTCGCGGAAGCGCTTCACGAAGAAGAGCGAATAGTCGATCGCCAGCCCGAGCCCGATGATCGTGGCCACGTTGGTGACGAAGATCGAGACCCCGAAATGCGCCGCCAGGATCCTGATCACCGCCAGCGAGGTGGGCACGGCCAGCCCGGCGATCACCAGCGGCAGCAGGGCGGCCACCACCGACCCGAAGACCAGGAAGAGCAGGACGAGCGATATCGGTAGGGCGATCAGTTCAGCGTGCTGGAGCTGGGTCTCCAGGGCGCTGTTGTAGAGGGCGTCGATCGGTGCCGACCCGCTGACGTAGAGATCGAGGCCGCTCGGGCGGTCGATGAACGACCTGATCCGGGGTAGCTCTGCGGTGGCGGTGGTCTCGCTCAGCTTGAGATTGACCACCGCGAAGGTGTCGTGGCCGTGGTCCCCGATGAAGATCTTCTGCTTAGTGTTGGTGTAGTCGAGCACGCTGCCGAAGATCGGCTGCCTGGCCAGGCGGCCAAAGGAGGAATTGACCTTGGCCTGGACCGCGGCCGAGGATGCGTCGGCCCGCTGGCTGTGGAACACCAGGAGCAGCTGGGTCGTCGAATTGCCGAAGTAACGGGACAGGAGTTGGCTCGCCCTCTGGCTCTGGGAGCCGGGCACGGAGAAGCCGCCCGAGGAGAACTGCCCACCTAGAGGCCCCGACAGGCCGACCAGGAGGAGCGTCAGCACCACCGCGCCGACCAGGATGTACTTGCGGAAGTGGTAGGAGAAGCCACCGATCCGCCAGAAGATCGAAGGGTGGCCCGCGCTCAGCAAACTAGCGACCGGGTGGGCCCGCCTCGGCCAGCGCCTGGGTCAGGTCCGAGAGCAGGTCAGCCGGGTCTTCCACCCCGACCGACAGCCGGAGCAGGCTGGCCGGGACGTGCTCCTCTCCAGCCCAGCGCGCCCGGCGCTCGATCAGCGACTCGACCGAGCCCAAGCTGGTGGCGTTGGTCCAGAGCCGACACCGACAGCAGACCCGCTCGGCGCGGGCCGCGTCACCGTCCAGCTCGATTGCCAACATCGCCCCGAACCCATCTCGCATCTGGCGCAGGGCGAGGTCGTGCTGGGGATGGGTGGCCAGGCCTGGATAGTGAACCTGCGCGACCGAGGTGAGCTCGCCCAGCCGCTCGGCGAGGAAGGCCGCGCTCGCCATCTGGCGGCGGAGGCGGACATCGAGGGTGCGCAGGCCCCTGAGCGCGAGCCAGGTCTCAAGCTGCCCTGGGATGGCCCCCGAGTTGGTCCGGTGGTAGTGGAGCCGGGCCAGCAGCTCCTCGGACCGGCTCACGACCGCGCCGAGCATCAGGTCGCTGTGTCCGCCGATGTACTTCGAGACCGAGTGCACGACGGCGTCCGCGCCCAGGGACAGGGGCTGCACCAGCAGCGGCGTGGCGAAGGTGTTGTCGACCACCACTAGCGCGCCCTGCTGGTGGGCGATCTCGGCGCAGCGGGCCAAGTCGGGAACGCTTAGCAACGGGTTCCCCAGGGACTCGAGCAGCAGCAGGGCCGCCCCCTTACAGGCGCGCTCGACCGCGCTGAGATCGGTGGCCGGGATTAGCTCAACGGTGCAGCGGCCCGCCTCAGCCTGGTGGCCGAGCAGCTCACGGGAGCCGGTGTAGGCGTCGCGTGCGACAACAACCTTGCCGCCGACGCCGCAGACCTCGAGGATTGCTGCGATCGCCGCCATCCCCGATCCGAAGGCGAGGGCTCCCCGTCCCCCCTCGAGCTCGCTCAGAGCCTGCTCGAGTCGCTCCCAGTTCTCGTTGTGGTCCCGGCCGTACGAGTAGGCGAGCGGGTTGCCGTGACCGAAGACGATCGAGGTCAAGATCGGCGGCACCAGCGCTCTCGCTTTGCCGCCCCGGCCCCGGCCGGCATGGACGACCCGGGTCGCGACACGGTCCCGGTCCGGCTGGGCCGGGCCCGCGCTCAGGAGCGAGTCCTCAACTGGTCGGCCCGGATGCGCGGAGGAGAACCTCGCGGGCCATCCGTCCATGGGCCTCGTCCACCATCTCGCCTCCCAGTCGGGACGCGCCTCCACGGCCCGCGAGGGCCGCCAGGATCTGCTCGGCCTGGCGGACCTGGTCAGCGGTCGGGGTGAAGGCTTTGTTCACGACCTCGAGCTGGGATGGGTGGATCGCCCACTTGCCGTCGTAGCCAAGCTGGGCTGCCCGCTCTGCGGACCGCTCCAGGAGAGCCCCGTCGGCGATCTCCGAGCATGGACCGTCGATCGCCTGGAGGCCATGGGCCTTGGCCGCGACCGCGATCCGCGACAGGGCAAAGTGCCAGATGTCACCGGGGTAGCCCGATGCCTCCTGGCCAATCCCCAGCTGGGGCATCCCCATCGCGGCGGCGAAGTCGCCCGGGCCGAAGATCAGCGCCTCGGTCCGGCTGGAGGCGCCAGCGATATCGCCGACCGCCTCCAGGCCCTTTGGGCCCTCGATTTGCAGTTCAAGACCAAGGTGGTGGCTGGTCGACTCCAGCGCGGCGAGCATGTGCTCAACAAAGGCGACCTCGCCGGCACCGCCGACCTTGGGGATGACCAGGCAGGAGATCCGGTCGGCTACCTCGGGCACCAGCGCCATGATGTCGTGGACCGCGTAGGGGGTGCGGACCCCGTTTATCCGAACGGCGACAGTGCGGTCCCCGAAATCCAACTCTCGGAGGGTCTCTAAGAGCTCATGCCGACCGCGCTCCTTAGCTTCGGCGTCGTCCGGGACGGCGTCCTCGAGGTCCAGGACGACCTCGGCGGCGGCGACGGTGGCGGCCTTCTCGGCCATGTGCCGGTTGCTGCCCGGGAGCACCAGAACCGAGCGCCGGGAGCGGCTCACTCAGCCGAGTCCTTCCCTGGATCCTCGCTCTGGCCCAGGCGCTGCATCAGGTCCTCGATGAGCTGACGGGCCTCGGGGTCGTCCATCAGGCGCTGGCGCACCGCCTCCGCTGCCTGGCGCATCTGGGGGTCGTCCATCAGGCGCTCCTGCATCTGGGAGAACTGGGTCAGCATCTCCTTGGCGGCGGTCTCGTGGGCAACCTGGAGCAGCACCGGCTGCGAGGCTGCTGCCACCACCGCCTCCATCTGCTGGCGAACCATCTCGGTCCCCTTGCAGCCAAGGCACTCACCGCGGAGCTGGCAGTGGCAGATCGCCCGCTTGACGGTGTCGAGCTCGCGATGGACCCCGCTCAGGTCGACCGGTTCAGCCACGGGTTTAGCCTAGCTCAGCCCAAGATCAGAGGGAGGACTGGATCGGCCGGCGCGCGCGGATCAGGGCGTGCCAGTACCGATGGTAGAGACGGCCCTCGCGCCACTGCGCCAGGAGCTGGCCGCGGACCGCCTGGGGCGCCGTCTCGTAATAGTCGAGGAGCTGGCGCTTGCGCTTCTCGGAGACGTGGGCGATATCGAACCACTGGAGGATGTCCTTCTCCTGCTCGATCCGCTCGGCGTGCTCCACGGTGAAGCCGAGCGAGGTGAGCAGGGCGCGCCACTCCTCGAGCGCCCTGCTCCGGAAATGTGATGGGTCGCGCCCGACCTCCACCCGCTCCAGCCAGTCCCGGACGACCGGCGGCGGGGAGCAGTCGCTCACCGCGAAGACCCCGCCGGGGCGAAGCACGCGATATGCCTCACTCAGGGCCGCCACCAGCTGTCGGAAGTGGTGCGGCGCGGATCGGACCAGTACCCGGTCGAAGGTGCCGGCCCCGAAGGGGAGCTCCTCGGCGTCGCCGAGGATGAAGGTGATGTTGCGGATCTCCCGCTCGGCCGCCTGCTCACGGGCCTGGGCGAGCATGGGCTCGGTGATGTCGAGGCCGACCACCTCGGCCACTTGGCCGGCCGCCGCCAGGGCGACGTTGCCGGTCCCGGTGGCCAGGTCGAGGACCCGATGGTTGGGCCTCAGTTCGGCCAGGGTCAGGAACCGAGCCAGGGAGACCGGGTCGGCATGGGTCGGGCTCTGGCGGTAGGCCTCCGCTACCTGGGAGAACTGCCGCTGGCTCTCGCTGAACTCATCCCCAAGACCGGCTCCCGGGTCGGCGGTCACAAGGGATGGCCGGACAGCAAGGTGTCGAGCGGCGTCGGCTCCAGCTCCTGAGGTCCGCCGAAGCGCACGTCGATCTCCGCCTCCAGGTCCTTGACCAGATCCCGGAGCTGGCCCAGGTCGGCGGTCGGGGCGTTGCCGTTGGCATAGGCGCCGACCAGCTTGCCGTCCTCGAAGAGGGCGACCCCGATCCCCTCCTGGGCGTGGACGATCAGACCGCCGCTCGAGGAGTACTTGCTGAGGTAGCTGCGCAACCCCTCCAAGTTGACGAACATCGCCCCCAGCCCGGCGAAGCGCACCGGGGCGTGGAGCAGGAGCCCGAGGCCGCGGGCAATCTGCCGGGAGTAGGTGATCACGTTGATCGTGTCCTGACTGTTGGGGAAGTTGGGGAAGGAGATCCGATTGGTCGTGGTGATGCTGCCCTGACGATCGGTGGCGACGGCAACGACGTAGCCGTCGACCAGGACCACGTAGCTGTTGCTGCCGTCCACCCCGAGCACGTGCAGAACCCCGGTGTGCCCCTCGCCAGCGAGGTGGCGCAGGAGTCGGGCCGGATCGGTGAAGCCGGCCCGGAGGTTCCGAAACACCACCTCGCCCTCGGGCAGAGGAAAGGACCTGGTCTGCAGGGAGGGAACATCTGCCGAGAGCGCTATCGGTGGCAGCCCGGGCGTGGCCGGGAAGATCATCGGCTCCTCGGCAACCGGGGCCGGGCTCGCCCAGGGCTCCTCCGTGACGGTGAGGATCTCGGCGAAGGACTCGGTCCCGGCGAGGGGTTCCTCGTCCTCGACCGGCGTCTCGGGCTCGATCTCGTCTACATCTGCCAGGTCGGCGGCCCGAGCGGTGAAGTCGTCCGGGTCCGCCTCCGCCTCAGCGCCGGGGCTGTCGGACGCGACCGACCACGGTGCTGCCTCATTGGCCGGCTCGGACTGGAGCCAGGAGACGGTCTCCGCGGACTCCGGAGCCGGGTCCACCAGGGAAGGGTTGAACGGGGGGCGCTCGTCGCTCCCGACCGGGCTCCAGGGAGCAGACTCCGCCGCGGCGCCTCCGGAGTCGTCATCGTCGGGCTGAGCCATCCAGTTCGGCTGCAGACCCTCGGGCTCAGTGTCATCCTCGTCCTCCTCCCCGCCGAGGACGGCGGAGGCCTCGAGCGGCCGCCAGGAAGCGGCCGAGTCCACGGCTTCCGTCTCCTCGGGGGCATCCGCGTCCGGCTCGGACGCGCCCAGCGCGGATGGGATCGGGGGCACCTGATCACCGTCGGCAGCGTCCTCCGCGGCCTCCTCCTCGCCTTCCTCATCAGCGCCGTCCGCCTTGTCCTTCCTACCCCGACCAAAGGCGAAGTGGACGGGCGGCTCTGTCCCCTCCGGGGTCCGACGCCGGCTCCGGGAGCCGGCAGCTGGGATCGGGATCAGCGCGGGCTCGAGCGGCCCGCCAGCCGCGCCCAGCAGGTCGCGGAGGGCTCCTCGCAACCGCTCAAGTTCCGAGCGGATCGCACCCAGCGGGGACGATGGGCTGGATCGACGCTGAGGAGACTTCATGGCACACGCTCCTGTGGTGCGTCTGGGCGGGCAGGCGGAAAGGTAGCGGTCGTCTGAGCCCACACCAGACCTTTCACTTGCGAAGTGTAGCCGCGGAGGTCAGCGATTGCTCTCGCCCAACCGCCGCGCCTGAGGCCAGATCGGCCCAGACTAGGCCGGAGCCGGCTGAGCCTGACCCGTGCCCGCCTCCTGGCCCGGCCTGGTGAATCCAGTGCGTCGGAGCCACTGGTCGGGATGGCGGACCTCGGACCAGCCGGGCAGGCTCTCCGGGCCGGACCAGATCCGGTCCAGCCCGGGCTGGCCGGCGGCGGCCTGGACCTGGCGCAGAAAGCGTTCCCCCTGCTGGTACTGCTGGAGCTTGAAGGCCACCCCCGATATCCAGAGGAGCAGTCGCTCGGCGGCCTGGGGCGGGTCGTGACGACGCCGGAAGGCTTGATCCAGGACGTCGAAGTTGGGGAAGTGGCGCCGCCCCGCCTCGCGCATCACATAGTTGCCATGCCCCTCGAGTACCGTCATCACCGCTTGGACCCGGCCGACGAGGACCAATTGGGGCCGCAGGCTTCGGGCAGCCTGAGCCAGTTCCTCGAGCCCGCGGCCCTTGCCGCCGCCCGGGCCTCGGGTCAGCTCCCCGACCATGCCGCCCAGGTATTCCCTCAGCCAGGGATGCAGCTCGAACTGCCAAGCATGGGTCAACTCGTGGAGCATGAGCCACCGGCGCAGGGAGTCGATCGGAAGCTCCGACGCCTCGGCGAACCGGCGCACGTTTGGCTCGACGATCATCAGGGCCGGGGTCGGTAGCGGCTCGTCAGGGTCGGGCGCCGCCTGGCCCTCCCGGGGCGGCAGCGTGAGGACCGGGTCGTACTGGCCGAGCACCCGCCGGGCCATGAATCCCAGCAGGGTGCCGACGTAGAGGCTGGTCGGGACCCGCATCAGCGGGCTCGGCTGGATCCGTCCCCAGCCGGCCTCCCGGTCCTCGATCGGCCGGAGCATCCGCCGCATCATCGCCAGGTTCTGATCGATGAAGCCGTGCCGGCCGACCAACCGGACCCGGCCGAAGGTCGCCTCCTGGGGGTCCGTGTTGCAGGCCGTGGCCAGCATCGGTACCAGCTCGGCGACCAGGGGGTCGTAGTCCCGCCCAGCCTGCTCCACCTCGCCCAGGCCATTTCCGCCGCAGCGAGAATAGGCGGTCCGGCGGACCAGTTCCCAGTCGAGGATCGGCGCCTCCGGGTCTGCCAGAGACTTGGAGAGCCGCCGCTCCGCCGCGATCGCCACCCCGGCCGCAACCGCCGACCAGGCCAGCACCGACTTCAGGTCGGGCACGGCCGGATCATACGTCGCCTCCGGCTCAGGCGCCCCGGTAGAACACCAGCTCCCGACCCACCGGCTCGAACCCGAGGGGCAGGTAGAGGTCGGCGAGCCGGGGCTCGCTGTAGCGCAGGTTGATCCGGCGCCCTTGAGCCTGGGCGGACATTGCCGCCGCGTAGGTGACCGCGGTGGCCGCTCCCCGGCGGCGGAAGTCGGGATGGGTCGCCACGCCTCCGACCTCGACCCAGCTGCCGAAGGATGCGGTCCAGCGGGCGGCCGCCACGACTCGGCCCCCGATCTCGGCCACCCAGCAGGGCTGGTCTGCCAGGCGCTCCCGCCAGGCCTCCGGACCCTCCCTGCGCATCCAGCTCACCTTCTGGTAGATCTCATGGAGCTGATCTGCGTCTTCGAGCCCGCCGCGTCGGGTAGGCAGCAGCTCCGGGAGCGGACACCTGACCGTCCCGGCCACCGTCACCTCGGTCCGTCGCACCATGAACCCGTCCAGCGGCGGCAGGTCGATTGCCCCCTCAGGGACCACCAGCCGCTCCAGGCCCCGTCGATGCCGGCTCAGCATCTCCAGCGCCGGGCCAGCCGCGCTGGGGGCCCCGAGGACGAAGCCGAGCAGGCCCTGGTGCAGGAGCGCAACGGCCTCGACCTCTCCCCTCGGGCCAGGGAGCCACCAGAGGACCTGTTCCGATCTCACTCCAGTGCTGGCCAGGCGATGGAGATGCTGTCCGGCGGAGACACCGGCCCATCCCTGATCGAGCAGGAACCGCTCTACCCGCGCGGCCGTCTGGGGGCCGGCGGCGGGCTGGAACCCCGTATCCGACCGGCCGCTCGCCCTCTTCATTCAGCCATGATCGCGAAGGGTCGCCCTGAGCGTCTCCCCACCTGGCACTTGCCGCCGCCGGCTGCTAGCACTCGGCACGCCTGAGTGCTAACATGAAGCCAGAAACCTCAGCTTCTGGATGGGGACAACAGGAGAGACGCATGCCCAAACAACTGCTATTCGACGCGGAGGCCCAGTCAGCGCTGAAGCGGGGCGTTGACAAGGTCGCGGACGCGGTCCGGATCACGATCGGCCCCAAGGGCCGCAACGTGGTGCTCGACAAGAAGTTCGGCAGCCCGACGATCACCAACGACGGCGTGACCATCGCCAAGGAGATCGAGCTCGAAGACCCCTTCGAGAACATGGGTGCCCAGCTGGTCAAGGAAGTGGCCAGCAAGACTAACGACATCGCCGGCGAC
>DATDII010000112.1:0-5529 GCA_036521135.1 Candidatus Dormiibacterota bacterium
CCCAGAGGAGCAGCGCCCCGTTCCCCCCCGGCACCGGGGGCGGCACATCCTGCACCGCTACGACAACGGCCTCGAGAAGTGCATCGGCTGTGAGCTCTGCGCCGGAGCCTGCCCGGTCGGTTGCATCTACGTCCAGGCGGCTGAGAACGACCCCGAGCACCCGGTCTCGCCCGGGGAGCGCTATGCGGTGCGCTACGAGATCAACCTGATGCGCTGCATCTACTGCAACTACTGTGCTGAGGCCTGTCCCACCGAGGCGATCACCCTCGGGCCCCGGCTCGACCTGACCGACTACAAGCGGGAGCGGCTGGTCGCCACCAAGGACGACCTGCTCGAGGCCTGGCCTGGGGCGTTCGAGCTCGGCCATGGCGCGGGGGAGGGGACCGGGCCACCCGCCTCCCAGCCGACTCCGCTTGGGGCGGGCTCGAGCCACCAGGGGCCGGCCGGGGTCGCCCCCGGCCTGAACCCACCGATCCCCTGGTCGCCTGGGGGAGGGAGGGGAACGCCGCCGGTATGACTGTGATCTTCGGGATCGCGGCGGTGATCGCCTTCTTCGGCGCGGTCGGGGTGGTGCTGAGCCGGCGCACCATCTACTCCGCCCTCAGCTTGGTCACCAACATGGTCGCCCTGGCGGTCCTCTTCCTGCTGCTGGATGCGCAGTTTCTGGCGGCGGTGCAGATCATCGTCTACGCCGGCGCGGTCATGGTCCTCTTTGTCTTCATCATCGCGCTCCTCGCCCCGGGGGCGGCCGAGCGTCTGCGGCCGCTCGAGCTCCGGGTCCTGGTCGGGGGTGTCGCCGCCATCGGCTTCACGGTGATGGTCGGAAGGCTGGCCCTGAACGGGATCACCGTCAGCGCCGGCGGCCAGTTCCACGGTGGCCTCGGCCCGTTCAGTCCCCAGGCGGTCAACGCCCACGGCCAGGTCCAGACGCTGGGGGAGCAGCTCTTCACCACCTTCCTCTTGCCCTTCGAGGTCACCTCGCTGCTGCTCCTGGTCGCGGCGGTTGGGGCCGTCTACCTGTCGCGGCACCGCCAGGTGGCGTCGTGAGCGGTCTCTTTCCCGGCTTCCTCACCCTCTCCGCGGCGATGTTCGCGCTGGGGGCGCTCGGGGTGATGGTGCGACGCAACCCGCTGGTCGTGTTCATGTCGATCGAGCTCATGCTCAACGGGGGCAACCTGGCCCTGGTCACCTATGCCCGCTACACCCAGACCATGGCCGGCCAGGTCTTCGCCCTGATCGTGATCGCGGTCGCCGCTAGCGAGGTGGTGGTGGGCCTGGCCCTCATCACCGGGGTCTACCGCTCCGGGCGCCGGCTCGACATCGACGATCTCAGCGAGATGCGCGAGTGAGGGACTGATGAACCCGACCTTCACCATGGTCCTCTGCGCCGTCGTGCTGGGCCTGCCCACGGCGGGGTTCCTGGTCAACGTGTTGACCGCGGGCCGCCTTCCCCGCCCGGTGGTCAGCCTGCTTGGGCCAGGCGTGGTCCTGGGCGCCTTCCTCGCCTGCCTTGTCCTGCTGGTCGAGCTCCTGGCTCAGCCCCCGGGCGGCCGGGGGATCACCATCGACTTCTGGCACTGGCTCAACCT
This sequence comes from Candidatus Dormiibacterota bacterium, assembly GCA_036521135.1. GTDB lineage: Bacteria > Chloroflexota > Dormibacteria > Aeolococcales > Bog-877 > Bog-877. Next base: position 1,590 of record DATDII010000112.1, read on the forward strand.
GAGCGTCGGCTCGGGCGGGGGCGCCGTCGCCCGAAGTGGGTTCAACGCCAACTTCTCAGTGCGGATCGACTCCCTGTCCCTGCTGATGATGCTGGTGATCACCGGGATCGGTGGCCTGATCCACGTCTACAGCGTGGGCTACATGGCGGGGGACCCGGGCTACAACCGGTTCTTCGCCTATATGAACCTCTTCATCACCAGCATGCTCCTTCTGGTGATGAGCGAAAACCTCATCTTTCTGATCATCGGCTGGAGCATGGTCGCGTTCGCCTCCTACGCCCTCATCGCCTTCTGGTACCAGCGCCCCACGGCGGTCACCGCCGGGCGCAAGGCGTTCATCACCCAGGTGATCGGGGATGTCGGCCTGGTGCTGGGGGCGTTTCTCATCTTCCTCAACCTGCGCGGCAGCGACGGCAAGCTGCTCCACACCGTCGACCTGCAGACGACCTTCGCCAACGTTGGCCCGGGCGCCCACTTCCACGCCGGCCTAGGCCCGGTCGGAGGCGGCCTGGTCACCGCGATTGGGCTTCTCCTCCTGCTCGGCGCCGCCGCCAAGTCGGCCCAGTGGCCGCTCCACACCTGGCTCCCGGACGCCATGGAGGGTCCGACCCCGGTCTCGGCGCTGATCCACGCAGCGACCATGGTCACGGCGGGCGTCTACCTGATCGCCCGCTTCCATCCCATCTATCAGCAGGCCCCGGTCGCGGCCGGCGTGGTCGCCGCAGTCGGCATCGGCACCGCCCTGATGGCCGCCATCATCGGCTGCACCCAGTTCGACATCAAGCGGGTGATCGCCTACTCGACGATGAGCCAGATCGGGCTGATGATCTTCGCCGTCGGGGCCGGCGCCTACGCCGCCGGGATGTTCCAGTTCTTCACCCACGCGTGCTTCAAGGCGCTCCTCTTCCTCGCCGCCGGGAACGTGATCCACGCCCTCCAGGACGAGCAGGACATCCGCGCCATGGGCGGGCTCTCGACTCGGATGCGGCTCACCTTCATCGCCTTCCTGGTCGGCTCGCTGGCTTTGGCCGGGATCCCCTTCTTCGCCGGCTGGTTCAGCAAGGAGGAGCTGCTCAGCTCCGGGCTCGCCCTCGGGCCGGCCGTGCCCTGGCTCTGGGTGCTCGGGGTCGCCGTCAACGTGCTCACCAGCTTCTACATCTTCAGGGTGGTATGGCTCGCCTTCCGGGGCCAGCCCGCCACCGGGCGCGCCAGCGCTGCTCACGAGGCCGGGATGGTGATGCTGATCCCGGTCCTGATCCTGGCCGGCCTCTCCGGGGTGGCTGGGTTCATCAACATCGACTTCTTCGGCTTCCGCCCGCTCACCCTCTTCAGCCAGTTCCTCCAGCCGGTGGTCGGGACCCCGGTCGCCCACGCCAGCGACGCCGTCCAGGCGCTGGCCCTGGTGGTCGGGACCGGGCTCAGCCTGGCAGGCCTCGGGATCGCCTGGGCCGTCTATGGCCGGCGGGTGATCGCCGCCGACCTGATCAGCCGGCGCCTGCCCTGGCTCTACCAGCTCTCCCTCCAGAAGTTCTTCTGGGATGAGATCTACGAGGTGGCCCTGGTCCGGCCCGCGCTGGCCTGCGCCGACACCGTCCGCCAGGTGCTGGAGCCTCGCTTCTTCGACCAGCTGGTGAGCGGCGTCCGAGACGGGGTGGCAACGCTGGCCGGTGACCTGCGCACGATGCAGACCGGCTTCTTTCGTGACTACTCGCTGATCTTCTTCGTCTGCGCCGTGATCGGCCTGGTGGTGCTGGGGCTGCGCCTGACGTGACCTGGCCCATCCTCGGCGTCATCCTCGCCATCCCGCTCGCGGGCGCTCTCGTCGTCGCCGCGATCCCGGCCAGCCGGGCTCGGCTGGCGCGGCTGGTCCTGATCGGCGTCACCGCCGCCACCCTGGGCCTCACCTGCGTCCTGCTGGTCGCCTTCCTGGCGGTCCCGCCCCTGTCGGACGCCCACCTGAGCGGCACCGCCAACGGCTCGTCTCTCAAGAGCGTGGCCGGTCCCATCAGCTTCCAGTTCCAAGAGCAGGTGGCCTGGCTCCACACCGGCAGCTCACTCTCCGCCAGCCATCCCGCCTTCAACGAGGGCAACAACGCCCTCAACCAGGCCGGACCGCCGCCGATCAACTTCTCCTTCCACCTGGGGGTGGACGGGTTGGCGGTCTGGCTGATCGCATTGGCGGCGCTGCTCTTCCTGCTGGCCGCGATCACCCTCAGCCGGCGCCAGGAGCGGCTGCGCGGTTTCGCCGTGCTGATGCTCCTCTCCGAGGTCGGGGTGATGGGGGTGCTGATGTCCCTCGACCTGGTCCTCTTCTACTTCTTCTGGGAGGCGGCCCTGATTCCCCTCTACTTCATCATGATCGGCTGGGGCGATGCCAACCGGGGCCGGGCCGCCTTGAAATTCATCATCTATACCGTCGCCGGCAGCCTCTTCATGCTGCTGGCGATCATCGGCGTCTACTTCATCAGCGGGGCCAGCACCGGTGTCTACACCTTTGACGTGCCCACCCTGATCGCGGCCCAGGCCTTCGTCAACGGCGGCTCGCACTCGGTGCTCACCGTCTTCGGGCACAGCTTCAGCCTCCTCAACGCCCAGGACTGGCTCTTCCTCGCCTTCGCCCTGGCCTTCGCCATAAAGGTCCCACTGGTGCCCTTCCACTCCTGGCTGCCTGACGCGTACAGCTCGGGGACGACGTCCTTCTTGGTCTTCTTCGCGGGCATCGTCAGCAAGCTCGGCGCCTTCGGCTTCATCCGCTATGACCTGACCCTCTTCCCCCAGGCCAGCCACACCTTCCAGCCTCTGATGATGGGTTTGGGGGTGGCCAGCATCCTCTACGGCGCCCTATCCGCCCTGGCCCAGCGTGACACCAAGCGGATCATCGCCTTCGCCTCGATCAGCCACCTCGGCTTCATCGTCCTTGGGATCTTCACCCTGACCATTGACGGCATCAACGGCGCGATCATCCAGATGGTCAACCACGGGCTGATCATCGCCGCCCTCTTCATCTGCGTCGGCGCCTACGAGGCCCGCTTCGCCAGCAGGGACCTCCGCGAGCTGGGGGGGCTGGCCAAGCCGATGCCGGTCATGGCCGGGCTCTTCTTGGTGGCAGCACTGGCCGGCCTGGGGATGCCCCTACTCAGCTCCTTCGTAGGCGAGTTCCTGACCCTGCTTGGGGCCTTCCAGGTGTCACCGGCCTGGGCGGTGGTGGCCAGTCTCGGGGTGGTGCTCGCCTGCTGGTACATGCTCCGGCTCTACCAGGGCGTCACCCAGGGCCGCCTCCGGCTGCCCAACGGCGAGGTCGAGGCCTCCGCCGACCGGGCTGTCGCTCGGCTCGGCCGCCTCGATGTGGGGGCGATCGAGCTGACCGTGCTCGCCCCGCTGGTGGCCCTGATCATCGTGATCGGGGTCTACCCGGGACCGGTGATCCGCTACACCAGGTACTCGGCCAGCCAGTACGTCTCGGCGGCCAACCGGGTGGCGGCGGAAAGCGCCGCTCCCGCGGTCGCCGGGCATCGAGAGGCAGCGGGGTGAGCGGGGCGCTGGTGCAGCTGGCGACGGCTCCCGGCTGGTTCCCTCTTCATTTCATCCCCAGCTCGGACCTGGCGGGGATCCTCCCCCTGCTGGTGGTTGGGTCAGGAGCGGTCCTGGTCCTCCTGGCCGACCTGCTCGTGCCCCGCCGAGGCAACTCGGTTCTGCCGGCGCTGACCGCGATCGTCCTGCTCGGGGGGCTCGGCGTCGTGATCGGGCAGTGGGTGGTCGACCCCAGCCACTCGCTGGTCTTCGATGGAGCCTTCACCGACGACCGCTTCGCCCTCTTCTCCGACCTGGTCGTCCTGGGCACGGCCCTGGCGGTGGTCGCGCTCAGCCCGGGCTACCTCCGCCGGCGGGGCATGGAGGTGGGCGAGTACTACATCCTGCTGCTGGCCTCGGTGACCGGGAT
>DATDII010000113.1:0-13322 GCA_036521135.1 Candidatus Dormiibacterota bacterium
ATCGCCTCCTGGGCGCCGTTGCCGATGCTCTTCCTGCTGCCCCAGGCGGCGCTGGCGGCGATCATCTGTCACGAGGGCCTGCTCGGTCACCGGGCGGCCGACCCTCCCTCTGGCTCCTGGGAGAGCGAGAGCGGGGTCGCGGTCCTGGCCGAGCTGGTCAGCTCCCTGCTCCAGGAGCTGCCGGACGCGATCCGGGACCGGGCGGCGGAGTCGGGCCTGGCCGTCGGTGGACGGGGCCTGGCCCTGGGCCCTCTGGGCGACCGGCTTGGCCAGCGGACCGGGCTGGCCGCCAGGGTGCTGGCCGACCCCGCCCACTGCGTCGCCAAGGGAACCGAGCTGGCCCTGGCCCGGATCGAGTCCCTGGGCAGCGAGGGGCTCCTCTACCTGCGCTGAGCCGCCCCGCACCGTCCGCCCACCGGCAAACGGCGAATTGACACCCTGTCCGGGCGCTGGATAAGCTCCATCTAAGCGCGCAGTTAGCCCAGCCTAAGTCGGGCCCAAAGGGGCCCCCTGGGCTCGAGCTCGATGAGGCTTCCTGAGCGGGGCCGCCAAGCGGAGGCCTATGACGAGAGTGAGCCTGGGGCGGGCCGGCCGGCTGCTGGGGGCGGCCCTGCTCGGCCTGCTCGGCGCAACCCTCCTCGCCGCCTGCGGCCCGACCAGGGGCCCGGCCACGCTCATCCTCTACAACGGCCAGCACCCGGAGACGACCGACGCCCTGGTCTCCGCGTTCGAGCGCCAGACCGGGATCCAGGTGGCGGTCCGCTCCAACGACGAGGACATCCTGGCCGACCAGATCGTCCAGGAAGGACGGTCGTCGCCGGCGGACATCATCTACACGGAGAACTCCCCAGCCCTGGAGTATCTCCAAGGTGAGCACCTCCTGGCCAGCGTCACCCCGGCGACCCTGGCCGCGGTGCCCGCCAAGTACAGCTCCCCCGAGTCGGACTGGGTCGGGGTCTCGGCCCGGGTCAGCGTCATGGTCTACAACACCAAGCAACTGAGCGCCAGCGAGCTGCCCAAGTCGGTGCTGGGGCTGGCCGACCACCGCTGGAAGGGGCTGCTCGGGATCGCCCCCGGCGAGACCGACTTCCAGCCGATCATCACCTCGATCGTCCACCGTTACGGCAAGGCGGCTGCGGTCGCTTGGCTCAAGGGCATCCAGGCCAACGCCGGGTCCCATGTCTATCCCGACAACGAGACGATCGCGGCTCGGGTCAACTCCGGCCAGATCGCGATCGGGATCATCAACCACTACTACTGGTACCGGCTCCGGGCCGAGGTTGGCAGCGCCCAGATGCACTCGGCGATCGCCTTCTTCCGGCCCCGCGATCCCGGCTACGTGCTCGACGTCTCCGGGGCCGCCGTGCTCAAGTCCTCCGCCCACAAGGCCGAGGCCGAGAAGTTCCTGGCGTTCCTGGTGAGCCGGCAGGGCCAGCGGATCCTGGCCAACAGCCCGAGCTTCGAGTACCCGCTCCGGCCCGGGGTGGCCGCCGCCCCGGCGCTCCGCCCTCTGGCCAGCCTGAGACCGGCGGAGGTCAGCGTGGCCCAGCTCGGTGACGGTGCCGAGGCGGTGGCGCTGCTGCACCAGGTCCAGCTCCTGTGAGAGTGGGCTAGAGCAGTGGCGATCCTCGCCTCTGAGGTCGAGCTCCCCGGGTCGGTCCGGGTCCGCCGGCGGGTGCCGAGGGGGCTTCTCGTCGCCAGCTGCCTGGTGGCAGCCCTGCTCCTGCTGCCGCTGGCGTTCCTGCTGCTAGAGGCGCGCCAGGTCGGCTGGGCCCAGCTGTTTGGCCTCCTCTTCCGCCAGCTCACCTTGACCCTTCTCGTCAACCTGGTTGGCCTGGCGGTGGTGGTGACCGCCCTGGCGGCGGGGATCGGGACCGGCGCCGCCTGGCTCGTCGAGCGCACCGACCTGCCCGGGCGCCGGTTGCTGGCCCTTCTGCTGGTTCTGCCGCTGGCCGTGCCCGACTTCGTGGTCGCCTTCGGCTGGGTCTCGCTGCTCCCGGCTGTGAGCGGCTACGGCGGAGCCGTGCTGGTGATGACGGCCGGGCTCTACCCGCTCGTCTACCTGCCCGTCTCGGCCAGCCTGAGGGGGGCCGACCCGACCCAGGAGGAGACGGCGCGGACCCTTGGCCTCGGTCCCGGGCGCACCTTCTGGCGGGTGACCCTGCGCCAGGTCCGACCCACCATCCTGGCGGGCTGCCTGTTGGTGTCCCTGGCCCTGCTGGCGGAGTACGGGGCCTTTGAGATCCTCGGCTACCAGACCTTCACCACCGAGATCTTCACCGAGTTCCAGGTCGGCTTCAACGCGCCCGCCGCCTGCGCCCTGTCGCTGGTGGTGGTGCTGATCGGGCTGCTGGTGCTGCTGGGGGAGGGGACCCTGCGCGACCGGGGCCGGATGGCTAGGACGGCCCACAACTCCCGTCGAGCCGGCCCCCGTCTCCAACTCCGGCGCTGGCGCTGGCCGGCGGTCGCGGCCCTGGCGCTGGTCGTGGCCGTGGCCCTGGGCATGCCGATCGGTGTCGTCCTCTACTGGCTGGTCCGAGGCGGGAGCAGCACCCTGCCCCAGTCCGCTTCGGTTGGGAGCGCGGCCGGGCACACCGTCCTCTACAGCGCCGCCGCGGCTGCCATCGCGACCATCCTCGCTCTGCCCGTGGCCCTGCTCGCCTGCCGGTCGCCCGAGCGCGGGGTGCGCCTGCTCGAGCGGAGCACCTACATCGTCCAGGGCCTGCCCGGACTGGTGATCGCCCTGGCCCTGGTCTTCTTCGCCCTCCACTACCTGCCCTTCGTCTACCAGACCAGCGGGCTTCTGATAGGCGCCTACGCCATCCTCTTCTTCCCGCTCGCCTACGTCGCGGTCCGGGCCTCGGTCCTGCAGGCCCCGGTCGCCCTGGAGGAGGTGGCCCGGTCCCTCGGCCGGTCGCCCTGGCAGGTCCGCTGGCGGGTGACCCTCCCCCTGGTGGCACCCGGGCTGGCGGCCGCCTTCTGCCTCGTCTTCCTCTCGGCGGTGACCGAGCTAACGGCGACCCTGGTGCTGGTCCCGACTGGGGTCCAGACCCTGGCCACGCAGTTCTGGGCCTACACCGGCAACGTGTCCTACGGGGCGGCGGCCCCCTACGCTGCGGCGATGGTGGCGATCTCGATCGTGCCGGGGATCCTGCTCGGGCGCTGGTTCGACCGCCGTCCGGCCCAGCTCGGTGCCCCCCGGTGAAGGCCGTCTCGGCTGTCGGGCTGCACAAGGGCTTCAGGGCAACCCCGGTGCTCCGGGGCCTCGACCTGGCGGTGGAGCAGGCCAGCCTGACCGCCGTCCTTGGGCCCTCGGGCAGTGGCAAGACGACGCTGCTCCGGGTGATCGCCGGGCTGGAGCGAGCCGACCGGGGAGAGCTGAGCCTGGCCGGGCAGCTGGTCGACGGCGGCCGGCACTTCCTTCGGCCCGAGCGACGGCGGATCGGCTACGTCCCCCAGGAGGCCTCCCTCTTTCCTCACCTGACGGTGGAGCAGAACGTCGGCTTCGGCCTGGCCCGGCAGCTCCGATCCGGCCCCCGGGTCGCCGAGCTCCTCGACGTGGTCGGGCTGGGCGGTCTCGGCGGCCGCTACCCCCACCAGCTCTCCGGGGGCCAGCAGCAGCGGGTGGCACTGGCCCGGGCGCTGGCGATCGCCCCCCAGCTGCTCTTGCTGGACGAGCCCTTCTCCGCGCTCGACCCCAGCCTTCGCGCCAGCGTGCGTGAGGAGGTCCGGGGAATCCTGGCCCGGACCGGGATCGCCACCATCCTGGTCACCCACGACCAGGAGGAGGCGCTCTCGGTCGCTGACCAGGTTGCGGTCCTGCGCCAGGGAGTCGTGGCCCAGTTCGGAAGCCCCCGCCAGCTCTACAGCGACCCGGTCGACCTCGAGATGGCCCGCTTCCTCGGCGATGCCAATCTCATCGAGGGGATCGTCAGCGGCGACGAGGTTGTCACGCCCCTGGGCACCCTCCGACGGCGCACGTCCCCGGGATCGGCCGGGACCCCGGGACCAGCCGTGGTGCTGGTGCGACCCGAGCAGATTGTGATCTCGGCCGAAGCGTCGACGGGCGTCCCGGGCCGGATCCTCCATGCTGAGTTCCACGGCCACGACAGCGTCGTCGAGGTGGCCAGCGCCGCCCCGCAGCTGCCGGGAACGATCCGGGTCCGGGTCCAGGGAGCGGCCAACGTCGAGCCCAACGCCCTGGTCACCCTCTCCGCCAGCGGCGAGGCCCAGGTCTGGCCTAAGCCCGCGGAGTAGCCGGCTCAGCCAGGCGGAGCTCGGCGGCGAGGAGCTCGCCATGGGCCTGCGCCGACCGCTCCCAGGTGTAGCCCGCAGCTCGCTCCCGTCCCCGGGCACTCAGGTGCTGGCGCAACCCCTGGTCGGACTCGAGCCGTTGCAGCGCGGCGCCCCAGGCCGCCCCGTCGCTGGCCGAGACGAGCAGGGCCGCGCCCAGGCCCACCTCCTGGAGACCGCCCACATCGTTGGCCAAGACCGGTGCGCCGCAGGCCATCGCCTCGAGCACGGGCAGGCCGAACCCCTCATATAGGGAGGGGACGCAGGCTGCCAGGGCGCCGCCATAGAGGGCCGCCAGGCGCTCGCCCGACAGGTGCCCGAGCAACTGGAGCCGGTCACCCAGACCGGCGGTGGACGGTGCCCCGAGGCCCTTGTCGTCCAGGCCGCCGGCATTGGTGACGACCAAGCGGACCGGTGAGGGTGGCGGGAAGGCCTGCGCCATCCGCTCGACCAGAAAGGCAAGGTTCTTGCGGGGATGGTGGGCCCCGACGACGAGGAAGTAGGGCTCGGAGACGTCCAGCTCGGCCAGCAACCGGTGGCGCTGGTCCGGCGGCAGCGGGCGGAGCTCGGACCCGACCCCGTGGGGGATCACCGTGATCCGGCTCGGCTCCGCACCGTAGAGGTTGACCAGGTCGGCCTTGGTCGTCTCCGAGGGAACGATCAGCCGAGCGGCCCGCTCCAGGCTGTCCTTGACAAAGGACTCGACCGCGGCCGCCTGGCGACCGGGGTAGGCGGAGGGCGCGAAGCGGTGCTCCACGCCGTGAACCGTGACGACCGAGCGTGGTACCGGGCCGGGAGGAAGCCGGTAGGCGGGGATCCAGAGCAGTTCCGGGGGCCGGCGACGAACCTCCCAGCGAAGCCGGAAGCGGGTCCAGCCCCGGGGAAGGGGCAGGCAGCGCCACTCCGACCCCGGCCCGAGCCTGGGGGCGTCGGCCGGAGGGTGCTTGCGGTTGAGGTAGAGGCGCAGAGGAGCTGGGGGCGCGAGCGCGAGCCGGGCGATGACCTCGGTGGCGTAGACGCCGATGCCGGTGGCCCGCTCCTGGAAGGCCCGGCTGGCATCGATGCCGATCTCCACCGGCGCAGTTTACGGAGCGCTGGCGCCCGCCCTTGGCGGTGACTGCCGGGGGGGCCGGGGCGACAGCCCTGGGGCCGCCGGTGGCCGTGATAAGATCCGCCCGAATTGTCCTCGGGGGGCGATCCGCGGCGGCCCAGGAGAGTGCCGGGTCCCGGTGATGCCCTCGCGTTGGTAGGAGTCTTCTCGATCACGGTCGGAAGTGGGGTCGTGGCCGGGGTTCTGCTAGATGAGCACTTTCGCACGCTTCCGCTGCTGACCTTGGTCGGTCTGGTCCTGGGTTTCGTGGGAGGAGGTTTGGCGGTGTATCGCGGGCTTGCGCCCTTCCGGGGTCGCTAGGCGGTGCTGGTGCAGGCTGACGAGCTAGCCGGGGCGGTCCGCTCCGCCTGGATCGCCGCCATTGGCGCCGCGGTCGTGGTGGTGGCGGTCGCCTATGTCATCGCCGGGCCGGTCGGGTCCGGGCTGGCGCTGGCCGGCGGGGTCCTCGGGGTCGCAAACCTGCGCCTGGCCGCCTTCGCCCTGGGGCGGGCGCCGATCGCCTTTCTGGGCTCGAGCCTGCCCCGGCTGGCGCTGATCACGGTCCTGCTCGTGGTCCTGGTCGAGGTGCTCGGTCCGATCGGAGTCTGGGGCCTGCTCGGCCTGCTGGCCACCCACCTCGCCCAGGTGGGGGCGATGGTCCGCTTCGGGATCAAGGCGGCCTCCAAGTGAGGCCACTGGTCCTCTCCCAGATCGAGGTGGGCAACCACTGGTCGGCCCACATTTTCGGCCAGACCCTCTACCTCGACACCCTGGTCAGCAGCCTGGTCGCCTTCGCGGTGGTGCTTGGCGTCGGTCTCTACCTCCGCCACGTGGTCACCGCGGGGGTCCCGGGGCGGCTCCAGGCCCTGATCGAGATGGTCTGGGAGACCGTCGACGACTACGTGGCCAGGATGATCGGCCCCTTCGCCAAGTGGGCGGTGCCGCTCTGTACCGTGCTCTTCTTCTACATCCTGGTCAGCAACTGGCTCGAGCTGATCCCGACCGGCGATCGCCTGACCTCGGCCACCGCCGACGTCAACGACACCGCCGCCCTGGCGGTGATCGTGATCTTCCTGGTCCACCTGACCTCGATCAGGCAGCGTGGCTTCCGAGGCTACCTCAAGATCAACTACCTGCACCCGGCCGGGATGCCCAAGGTCTTCTACGCCCTGCTGGCCCCGATCAACCTGATTGCCCAGGTCTCCTACCCGATCTCGCTCACGCTCCGGCTCTTCGGCAACATGTTCGCGGCCGCGCTGATGCTCCAGATCATCGCCCTCCTACCCCTTTGGCTGGCCTGGTTCGGCAACGGGCTCTGGAAGGCATTCGAGGGCGTCTTCGTCGATGTGATTCAGGCCTTCATCTTCGCCCTGCTCACGGTGATCTACCTCAGCATGGCGACCATGGAGCACGAAGCCGAACCCGACCTGGCGGTCGGGGCCGCCACCACCTAGGGCCGCCCCAACACTCACAAACTGGGAGGAACTCACTTGGCGCTCGACACCGCTCACGCAACCGTCTACGCCGGGGCCATGATCGGCACCGGGGTTGGCGCCGTCGGCGCGGCCATCGGTGACGGCCTCGCCGGGGCCCAGCTGATCGCCGGGATCGCCCGCCAGCCCGAGGCCCAGTCGCGGCTCCTGACCTGGACCTTCCTGACCGTCGGCCTAGCCGAGGCGGTCTACTTCATCAACCTCGCGTTGATGTTCGTCTTCATCAGCCTGGCCGGGAAGTAGGGCGATCTCGGTGACCCTGGCCGCCAGCCCGCTCTCCCTCAATCTCACCTTCCCGGTCGAGATCGTGGTCTTCCTGGCCCTGCTCTACCTGCTCTCCCGGTACGTCTTCCCGCCCATCGTCAGGGCGCTCGACTCCCGCAAGCAGCAGATCGGTCAGGCCCTCTCCGAGGCGGAGGCGGCCCGGCGCGAGGTCGACCAGGCGCGGCAGCAGGAGAAGAGCGACCTCGCCGACGCCAGGCGCCAGGCCCAGGAGATCCTCGACCGGGCGGAGAAGCTGGGCGAGGAGCTCCGCGAGGAGCTGCGTCAGAAGGGCCGGGAGGAACAGGAGGCCATGCTCACCCGGGCCCGAGCCGAGCTGGCCCAGGAGCGGGAGCAGGCCGTAACTCAGCTGCGCAGGCAGGTGGCCGACCTGGTCCTGCTCGCGACCACCAAGATCCTCGAGGAGGAGCTGGACCAGAAGCGGCAGCGCCGTCTCATCGACGAGGCCCTGGCGGAGGTGGACCTCCGTGCCTGAGGCGCCCCGCGTCCCCAGCACCGCCCGGCACTACGCCGAGGCCGTCTTCCAACTGGCGGAGGCGGAGGGGGACTTCGCCGCCTGGGGCCGGCGCCTCGCCGAGGTGCGCCGCCTCCTCGACGAGAGCGCCCTGGGCCAGACGCTGGCCGAGCCCTCCTTGCGCACCTCCCAGAAGGTCGAGCTCTGCCGGGCGGTGCTGGACCGCGACCGCGGCCTCGACCGCCAGGGCGGCAACCTGCTCTTGGTCCTGGTCAGCAGCCGGCGCCAGAGCCTGCTCCCAGCGATCTCGGAGGCGTACCAGCAGCTGGTGGACAAGCGGGAGGGCCGGGTCCTGGCCCAGCTGACGACCGCGGTGCCGGTCAGCGCCGCCGAGCAGAAGCGGCTGGCGGACGGCCTTTCGGCAAGGCTCCAATTAGATGTGCGATTCGAGGCGAAGGTGGACCCCTCCCTGCTGGGCGGGGCGGTGGTGCGGGTCGGGGATCGGGTCTTCGACGCCAGCCTGACCACCCGGCTGCAGCAGCTGCGCCAGGACCTCTTGACCCAAGTGCCAAGCAGGTGAGGAGAGCATGAGCATTAGTGCGGCCGAGATCGGCCAGATCATCAAGCGCAAGATCGCCGACTTCGACGCCCCGGTGGTGTCGGCCGAGTCCGGCGTGATCACCACCCTGGGTGACGGGATCGCCCAGATCTACGGTCTGGAGGGGGCGATGGCCGGCGAGCTGCTGAGCTTCCCCCACGACATCCTGGGGATGGCCCTCAACCTCGAGGAGGACCAGGTCCGGGCGATCATCCTCGGCCGCTTCGAGGAGCTGCGCGAGGGCGACGAGGTGCGCAGCACCGGCCGGGTGGTCGAGGTCCCCGTCGGCCGCGAGCTGGTGGGCCGGGTGGTGAACGCCCTGGGCCAGCCGATCGACGGCAAGGGCGAGATCGCGACCAAGGAGCGCCGCCCGGTCGAGCGCCAGGCTCCGGGCGTGATCGAGCGCCAGCCGGTCAACACCCCAGTGCAGACCGGGATCAAGGCCATCGACGCCCTGGTCCCGATCGGCCGGGGGCAGCGGGAGCTGATCATCGGCGACCGTCAGATCGGCAAGACGGCGATCGCGATCGACACCATCATCAACCAGAAGGGCAAGAACCTCACCTGCGTCTACGTGGCGATCGGCCAGAACGCGGCCTCGGTCGCCCGGATCGCCGCCGTGCTCGAGCAGTACGGCGCCCTCGAGCACACGATCATCGTCGCCGCCACCTCGGGCGAGTCGGCGGCGCTCCAGTACCTGGCCCCCTACAGCGGCTGCTCGATGGGGGAGTGGTTCATGGAGAAGGGCGAGGATGCCCTGATCGTCTATGACGACCTGAGCAAGCACGCCTGGGCCTACCGCGAGATCTCGCTGGCGCTGCGGCGGCCGCCCGGCCGCGAGGCCTACCCCGGCGATGTCTTCTACCTCCACTCCCGGCTCCTGGAGCGGGCGGCCCGGCTCAGCGACGAGAAGGGAGGCGGCTCGCTGACGGCGCTGCCGATCGTCGAGACCCAGGCCAACGACGTGGCCGCCTACATCCCGACCAACGTGATCTCGATCACCGATGGCCAGATCTACCTCGAGGGCGACCTCTTCTACGCCGGGACCAGGCCCGCCGTCTCGGTCGGTCTCTCGGTCAGCCGGGTCGGTGGCGACGCCATGACCAAGGCGCTCCGCTCGGTGGCGGGGGGGATGCGCCTCGACCTGGCCCAGTTCCGGGCCCTGGCCGCCTTCGCCCAGTTCTCGAGCGACCTCGACAAGGCGACCCGGGACCAGCTCGACCGGGGCCGGCGGCTGACCGAGCTGCTCAAGCAGGACCAGTACCAGCCCGTCTCGCTGGCACTCCAGGTGATGACCGTCTTCGCCGGCACCAGGGGCTATCTCGACTCGATCCCGGTCGAGAAGGTCTCCGACTGGGACGCGCAGTTCCGCCGCTACGCCGGCCAGGCGCTCCAGAAGCTGGTCGAGCAGATCGAGAAGGAGAAGGTGCTCGACGACGGGATGCAGGAGCAGCTGCGCTTGGCCCTCGACGAGTTCAACCAGGGCTTCGACGTCGGCGAGGTCGCGACCGAGGCGGAGGTCTAGCCCGCCCCTTGGCCACCCTCCGCGACATCCGGCGCCACATCCGCTCGGTCCGCAACATCGAGCAGATGACCCGCGCCATGCAGATGGTCTCGGCGGCCAAGATCCGCCGGGCCCAGGCCCGGGTCGAGGGCGCCCGGCCCTACGCCCTGGCCATGGACCAGGTCGCCGAGGACGTGGCCAAGGTCGGCAAGGAGTTCAAGCACCCCTTCATCGTGCCCCATGACGAGGGGACCGGGCTGCTCCTCCTGGTCACCAGCGACCGGGGCCGGGTCGGGGCCCTCAACGTCAACACGATGCGGGCCGCCCACGCCGAGATGCGGCGCCAGTTCGGCCCCCGCTACCAGGTGGTCCCGATCGGCCGCAAGGGCCTCGAGTTCGCCAACCGGATGCAGCTCCAGGTGGTCCACCACCGGCAGGGGCTGCCCGACCGGGTCGTGCCCGAGGAGCTCCGGCCCGCGGTGGAGGCCGCGGTCAAGGCCTATCTCGAGGGTGAGGCGCGGGCCGTCTACCTGGCCTATGCCCGCTTCCGCAACCTGCTGAGCCAGATCCCGACCGTGCGCCAGCTGGTGCCGGTGCCCCCGGCCCCTGAGGACGAGGGTCCTCGGACCCAGGGCGACTACATCTATGAACCAGGGGCCAAGGAGGTGCTGGAGCGATTCATGCCCGAGTACCTCCTGAGCCAGGTCTACCAGGCGGTCCTGGAGAACCAGGCCAGCGAGCACAGCGCCCGGATGGTGGCCATGCGCAATGCCACGACCAAGGCGGGGGACGTGATCCGGGAACTCTCCCTGACCGCCAACAAGCTGCGCCAGGCGAACGTGACCCGGGAGCTCATGGAAATTATCGGCGGCGCCGAGGCGCTTCAGGCAGCCCGGCGTTGAGGAGGTGGTGATGGCAAAGGCCAAGGTCCGGGCGGCGAAAGAGAAGACCGAGGCGGCGCCAGCCTCCGGGACCGTGCTCCAGGTGATCGGAGCCGTGGTCGACGTCGCCTTCGAGGCTGGGCGACTGCCCCTGATCAACGACGCTCTCGAGGTCCGCCGCGACGGCCCCCGCCTGGTCCTCGAGGTCCAGCAGCACCTGGGCAACGACGTCGCCCGCTGCATCGCCATGGCGTCCACCGACGGGCTCCGTCGGGGCGACGCGGTGCGGTCCACCGGCGGTCCCATCGAGGTTCCCGTGGGCAAGCAGGTGCTGGGCCGGATGTTCAACGTGGTCGGCGAGGCGATCGACGGGGGCAAGCAGGTCGAGGGGGGCCCGCGCCTGCCGATTCACCGCGATCCGCCCTCGGTGGCCGACCAGGAGACCTCGACTGAGATCCTCGAGACCGGGCTCAAGGTGATCGACCTGATCTGCACCTTCGCCAAGGGCTCCAAGATCGGCCTCTTCGGCGGTGCCGGGGTGGGCAAGACGGTGATCGTGATGGAGCTGATCCGCAACATCGCCAAGGAGCACTCCGGCTACTCGGTCTTCGCCGGGGTCGGCGAGCGCACCCGGGAGGGCAACCAGCTCTTCCGGGAGATGCACGAGTCGGGGGTGATCGACCAGACCGCCCTGGTCTTCGGTCAGATGAACGAGCCGCCCGGGGCACGCGCCCGGATCGCCCTCACCGGGCTGACCATGGCGGAGCAGTTCCGCGACGGCGAGGGCGCCGACGTGCTCCTCTTCATCGACAACGTCTTCCGCTACATGCTGGCGGGGAGCGAGGTCTCCGCCCTCCTCGGCCGGATGCCCTCGGCGGTCGGCTACCAGCCGACCTTGGCGACCGAGATGGGCGACCTCCAGGAGCGGATCACCTCGACCCACCGCGGCTCGATCACCTCGGTCCAGGCAGTCTTCGTTCCCGCGGACGACTTCACCGACCCCGCCATCCAGACCACCTTCGCCCACCTGGGCGCGACCGTCTCGCTGAGCCGCTCGATCGCCGAGCTCGGGCTCTTCCCGGCGGTCGACCCCCTCGACTCCTTCAGCCGCATCCTCGACCCCAACGTCGTCGGGGCGGAGCACCACCAGGTGGCGCTCGGGGTCCAGCGGGTGCTGCAGCGCTACAAGGACCTCGAGGACATCATCGCCATCCTGGGGATGGAGGAGCTCAGCGACGAGGACCGGCAGACGGTCGACCGGGCCCGGCGGGTGCGCCAGTTCCTGGCCCAGCCGATGTTCGTCGCCGAGCAGTTCACCGGCCTGCCCGGGAAGTACGTGCCCATCAAGGAGACGGTGCGGGGCTTCAAGGAGATCCTCGAGGGCAAGCTTGACCACCTGCCCGAGCAGGCCTTCCGCATGGTCGGGACCATCGACGAGGCGATCGAGAACGGCACCCGCCTCAACCGCGGCGCCGAGCCCGACGAGGGGGCGGCGGCCCCGGCCACACCGGCGGCGGCGGCCGCCGCCGCGGTCGCCCAGGCGGCTCAGCCCAGCCCCGAGGCGGAGCCTGAGGCCAAAGCCGACCGGACGGCGGAGCCGAGCAAGGAGGAGCCCGCCAAGCGGACGCCCGCTCGGGCGAGGAGGGGCAGCGGCGAGAAGGCTACCCGGCAGAGCTCCAAGGCGGTCTCAGCCAAGCCCAAGCCAAAGCCCAAGACGAAGGCCAGCTGAGTGCCGGTCTCGACCCGGCTCCTGAGCGCGCTCCGGCCCCTGTTCGAAGGGGACTGCGACTTCATCGTGGCCCAGGGAGCCGACGGTGAGCTGGGCGTGCTCCCTGGGCACTCGCCTGTGCTCACCTGGCTCAAGCCGGGGGAGCTGATGCTGCGCCAGGGGCGGGAGGAGACCCACTACTTCCTCGAGAGCGGCTACCTCGAGGTGCTCCCCGACCGGGTCTTGATCCTGGCCGAGAGAGGACAGGCTGCGGGGGAGCTGGATCCAGCGGCCGCCGAGGAGATCCGGAGGGAGTCGCAGGAGGCACTGAGCCGGGCGCGAGCCTCCGAACCGGAGGCGATCGCCGAGCTCGAGCGGGAGCTGGATGTGGCCGAGCGCCGCCTCCAGGCGGCCGAGCGAGCGCAACGACGGCAGCGCGACTGAGGCGGCCGCCGGGAGCACCTGGGATCGGCCATATACTCGGCCCGTGCCAGGGACCGGCGTTTCGTCCACTTCCCTCTCTCCCGGGCCGCTAGCCGAGGGCACCGACCGCGTCCAGCTGCTGGGCCTTCCCCTCGATCGCTGCACCAGGGATCAGGCCCTCGACCGCTGTGGTCTGGCCGCCGCCTCGCATGGGCCGCCGCTCCGGGTGGTAACCCTCAACCCCGAGATGGTGGTGCGGGCGGGGCGCGACCCGGCCCTCTTTGACGCGATCCGGGGGGCGGGGCTGGTCCTGCCCGACGGCATGGGTATCGCCTGGGCCGCACGCCGGCTCGGGGTCGAGGTGCCAGAGCGGATCGCGGGCGCGGACTTCCTGCCCGACCTTGCCCGCCTGGCCGCCGAGCGCGGGCTCGGCCTGTTCCTGCTCGGCGGGCGGCCCGGCGTGGCGGCCGCGGCCGGTCAGCGGCTCGTCCGCGACCACCCCGGGCTCCGACTGGTTGGAGCCTGGCCTGGGTCGCCAGCCCCAGCCGAGGCGGCCGAGATCTGCCAGCGGGTCGAGGCGGCCGGGGCCGCGGTGC
>DATDII010000114.1:0-2570 GCA_036521135.1 Candidatus Dormiibacterota bacterium
GGGCGAGTACTACATCCTGCTGCTGGCCTCGGTGACCGGGATGCTCGTCCTCGACGGTGCCACCAACCTGATCGTCATCTTCCTCGGGATCGAACTGCTCTCGATCCCGCTCTACGTGCTGGCCGGCTTCGCTCGGGGCGAGCGGCTGCCCCAGGAGGCGGCGCTCAAGTACCTGCTCCTGGGCGGCTTCGCCTCCGGCTTTCTCGTGTACGGCATGGCCCTCGTCTATGGCGAGACCGGAAACACCATGCTCACCGGGATCCACCAGGTGGTGACCCGTTCCGCAGTCCACGGTCCGATCGACCCGATGCTGCTGGCGGGAATGGCGCTCCTGGCCGTGGGGCTGCTCTTCAAGGTCTCGGCGGCGCCCTTCCACTGGTGGACCCCAGACGTGTATCAGGGCTCGCCGGTGCTGGTTACCACCTTCATGTCGGTGGCCACCAAGGTCGCCGCCTTCACCGTGTTCCTGCGCCTGTTCTCGGCAACCTTCGCTCCCTACCGCTCCGAGTGGGAGGTGCCGCTGGCGCTGGTTGCGATCGTCTCGATGGTCTACGGCAACGTGGTCGCCCTGGCCCAGAGCTCGGTCAAGCGCCTGCTCGCCTACTCCGGGATCGCCCAGGCCGGCTACATCCTGATCGGCTTGGCGGTGGGCAAGCCGGACGGCACCGAGGCGTCGCTCTACTACCTTGCCGTCTACGCCTTCATGAACACCGGGGCCTTCGCGGTGGTCACCCTGCTCAGTCATCGGGGAGAGGACTGCGACAGCTACAGCGCCCTCGGGGGACTGGCCCGGCGCCAGCCGCTTCTGGCCGGCCTGATGGCGGTGTTCATGCTCTCGCTGGCGGGCTTCCCTTTGACCGCCGGCTTCTTCGGCAAGTTCTTCATATTCGCGGCGGCGATCCATGACGGCCAGCTGCCGCTCGCCATCTGGGGCATCCTCACCTCGGCCGTCTCCCTCTTCTACTACCTGAGGGTGATCTTGGTGATGTACTCGGCCCAGTCCGAGCCGGGGACGGCCAGCGACGAGGCGGGGATCATGGTCCTGGCGGAGGTCAGTGGGTCACCGATCCCGGTGCTCTCGCGGGTCGGGCTCGGGGTGGTCTCGGTGGCGGCCGCCGGGACTGTGGTTCTGGGCATCTTCCCGGCCGTGATCTACACCTTGCTGCAGGGGATCAGCGTTGTCCGTGGCTGATCCCGGGCGAAGCCAGGCTGCGCTCCTGGCCGGCAAGGTCAGCCTGGTGATCCCCGTGCACAACGAGTCGGCCAACATGGCGGCCGTGATCCCGGCCGCGCGCGACACCCTGGCGTCGCTGTCCCAGAGCTTCGAGATCGTCCTGGTCGACGACGGCAGCAGCGACGACACGGTCGCCGTCGCCAGGGCCGAGATGGGGGAGAGTGCCGGAGACCTGAGGGTGGTCAGCCACGCCCACAAGTCGGGGTACGGGATCACCGTCGCCGATGGTCTGCGCGCCGCCAGCGGCGATTGGGTCGCCTTCGTCGACGGCGACGGCCAGTTCGACCCCCGCGACCTGCGCCGGCTGGCCGAGATCTCGGCGGGAGCGGACCTGATCGCCGGCTGGCGCATCCACCGGGCCGATCCCTGGCACCGGTCGGTGGTCAGCGGGACTTTCAACATGCTGGTCCGGGTCCTCTACGGCATCTCCTACCGCGACGTCGACTGCGGCTTCAAGCTGATGCGCCGGGAGCTGTTGGTGGAGGCCAGTCCCATCCGGGCCCGTTCTGCGTTGCTG
The DNA here is from genome assembly GCA_036521135.1 of Candidatus Dormiibacterota bacterium. GTDB lineage: Bacteria > Chloroflexota > Dormibacteria > Aeolococcales > Bog-877 > Bog-877. The sequence goes on from DATDII010000114.1 coordinate 1,752, forward strand.
AACACAGAGCTGTACTTCAAGGCGCAGAGCGCCGGTATGGTCGTGCGCCAGGTCGGTATCGAGCACCACCCGCGGATCGCCGGGGTGCGGTCCGGTGGTCGCTTGATCCCGATCCTCCGAGCGGTACGGGAGTTGGTTCGCCTGCGCTGGACCCTGGCCCGGACCTGGCGGCCGGGAGTGGTGGGTTCGAGCTAGCTAGAGGAAGCTCCGGTACGTCACCGCCAGCCCTTGGGCGAGCCCGACCTGCGCCTGCCACCTGAGGTGCCTATGGGCTCGGGCCGGGTCGAGGTAGTTGGAGCGGACCTCGCCTGGCCGGCCTGGCACGTGCTCGGCTGCGGCCTGGAAGTCGGCGGTCTCGATCAGCTGGTCGACCACCTGGCTGATCGAGGTCGGCCGGCCGGTGCCGATGTTGAGCTGACCCTGGAAGCTGGTGGTGAGCGCGGCCAGGTTGGCGGCGGCGACGTCCCCCACGAAGGTGAAGTCGCGGGTCTGGCCTCCGTCCCCGGTAATCTGCGGGGCCTGCCCCTGTCGGAGCCGGTGCGAGCTGATCGCGACCACGCCGGCCTCGCCGGTGCCGTCCTGATAGGGGCCGTAGACGTTGCCGTAGCGGAGCGCGACGCAGTGCAGCCCGAAGGTCCGGGAGAACATTCCCAGATAGCCCTCGCAGGCGAGTTTGGCGGCGCCGTAGGGGGATAGGGGCTGAGCCCGGTCGCCCTCCCTGCTTGGGAGGCGGCGGGCGCGGCCGTAGATTGCGCCCCCGGAAGAGGCGAAGACGATCCGCGGGCAATCCGCGTCGACGGCGGCGCGGAGCAGGCTGAC
>DATDII010000115.1:0-3495 GCA_036521135.1 Candidatus Dormiibacterota bacterium
GGCGTTGCGCGCCGGCGCCAGCGGCTTTCTGCTCAAGGACGCTCCTCCCGAGCAGATCGTGGCCGGGGTCAGGACGGTGGCCGCCGGCGAGGCGTTGCTGGCTCCTGCCATCACCCGGAGTCTGATCGCCCAGTACACGGCCCGATCCCGGCGCGATCCCGGTCGCCCGCCACCCTGGGCCGAGCTCACCGAACGGGAGCTGATGGTCCTGCGGCTTATGGCCCTCGGACTGGGCAACTCAGAGATCGCCAGGCGCCTCCACTTAGGCGCTTCCACGGTCAAGACTCACGTCGGCCACATCCTCATGAAGTTGGACCTCCGCGACCGGGTCCAAGCAGTGGTTCTGGCCTACCAGGCAGGACTGCTGGAGGATCAGGACAGTGGAGAAAACAACTCAAAGCAGGCCTGAGCTGGGCGGACCCCCGCTCGGACGCTGGAGCGTACGGCTTCAGGACCATTGGCGGTGCCCCGGAAGGCTGCCACGGCCAGCCGCAGGGCGGCCACGAAGATCAGGCTCCCAGGCCCAAGTGGGCAGCGATCGGGCTCGCGTGAGAGAGCCCCCAGAGCACGCTCCGGAAGGCCCTTGCGAAATAGTCAGAGCCGCCATGGGGCAGTGGCGTGGCGGAGCTGGCGGGGAAAGAGGTAGGCGATCCCCGCCCGCTGCCCCGGCTCGAGACGATCTGCCGAGCCCTTCTCTGGCTCGGCTCTCCCTTGGCAGAGCTCCCCTCCGCCTTCGCCCACGGTTGTAGTTCCACTCATCTTGTCGTGCAACGTTGTGCCCACCGTCCGGCCGGGCGATTTGTCCAGTTATGTGGTGGCGCCGAGATCAAACGAGCCCAGGGCGGGGATCGAACCCGCGACCTCTTCCTTACCAAGGAAGCGCTCTACCACTGAGCCACCTGGGCCTGGGCGGGAAGGGATTCGAACCCCTGTAGGCGTAAAGCCAGCTGATCTACAGTCAGCCCCGTTTAACCACTTCGGTACCCGCCCGGGCGGAGTATACCGAGGGTGGTGGCCGCCCCCAGCCGGGGCCTCCCAGGTAGCGCGCTGGCACCGACCCAGAAGGAGGTCCGATGGCCGAAGACAGCGCTCGCCCACTTCCTGAGGCCGACCTGGCCACCTTCCAGAGCTTGGACATCCGCTGCGGGACGGTCTTGGCGGCGAGCTCGTTTCCGGAGGCTCGCCAGCCCGCCATCAAGCTGACCATCGACTTCGGGGAGCCGGTCGGGATCCGCCGCTCGAGCGCCCAACTCACCCGCCACTACACGCCCGAGGGGCTGGTCGGTGAGGAGGTTCTGGCCGTGGTCAACTTCCCCCCGCGGCGGATAGCCGGCTTTTCCAGCCAGGTCCTGGTCCTGGGCCTGGTCGACCCGGAGGACAGCGGAGACGTGATCCTGGTCAGGCCCGAGCGGCCAGGCGGCGGCGGGCGCCGACTGGGCTGAGCCAGCAGTTCTCCGGCTCAGCGAGAGTGGTCACCCCGCCCAGCCGGTAACATCTCAGCTGGGGTTGGTTACAGACCAGCCGGGGGGCGATGAGGAGACGGCCATGAGCATCATGCGACGGATGTCCGACCTGTTCCAACAGAAGGCCAACAGGGTCCTGGACCGGGCCGAGGACCCGGTCGATGCCCTTGACCTTTCCTATCAGAAGCAGCTGGAGGCGCTCCAGCAGGTCAAGCGCAGCGTGGCCGAGGTTCTCACCTCTGAGAAGCGCCTGGAGCTCCAGGCAGCCCAGCTCCAGCAGACCCAGGACAAGTCTCAGGCCCAGGCCAAGCTCGCCCTCCAGCAGGGACGTGAGGACCTGGCCCGGCTCGCCCTGACCAGGGCCCAGGACGCCCAGTCCCAGCTCGACGGGATGCAGGGCCAGATCCAGCAGCTCAAGGACCAGGAGCAGAAGCTCGAGATCACCGCCCAGAAGCTGACCGCCAAGGTCAACTCCTTCCGCACCCAGCGGGAGACGATCAAGGCCCAGTACTCGGCGGCCAAGGCGTCGACCCAGATCGGCGAGGCGGTGACCGGGCTATCCGAGCAGATGACCGATGTCAACTTGATGATGGAGCGGGCCCAGGACAAGACCCAGCAGATGCAGGCACGCTCGGCGGCGATCGACTCGCTGGTTGACAGCGGAACCCTGGACACGATCGGAATCAGCTCGGGTGACGACATCGACCGTCAGCTCCAGGGCCAGCTGACCGACTCCCAGGTCGACGCCCAGCTCGCCGCCCTCAAGCAGGAGGTCCTGGCCGCGCCCGAGGCAACGCCCCGGATCGCCGCCAACCCCTCCCCGCCCCCGGTCACAGGCGCCTCCGCGCCCGGCACCGACGCCGGCGACCAGCCGGACAGCCAGAGCGTGATCGTGCGGATCTCGGGGGAGGACCAGTACCGGCTCAACATCGTCGAACGGCCCCAGCTGGAGCCGCTCGACGAGGCGCTGAGCAAGGCGATCGACGGCCAGGATGCGGCGGCCTACAGCGAGGCACTGAGCGCCCTGCTCAACTTCGTCCGCTCCCACGGGAGCAGGCTGGCCCCGGAGTCTCTGCTCCCCTCCGACGTCGTGCTCCCGTCCGAGGACATGACCCTCGACGAGGCGACCAAGCTGCTCGCGGATGGTGGCACCGTGGTCGAGGCCAAGGCCACCGCGGGCTCCTGAGCTCCGGTCTAGCCGCCGCTCGCTCCGGCTAGACCGGCACGCCCCAGAGGGGGAACCACGAGCTCAGGTTGGCCTCCACCGGCAGGTCCTCCTTGACGATCGCCGCCAGCCGGATCTCCTCGGCGTTGTCCCGCTGGCGCTCCCCGCTGGGCACGAAGGGGTAGAAGGTCCCCTGCTTGTAGCCGTAGATCCAGTAGACCCGGCGCGAGCCCTGAGTGAAGGGGAAGACCGAGGCCAGCATACAGTCGCCGAGCCCCTCGTCGATCAAGCCCTGGGCGACGCCGTGGAGGGCGGCGATCAGGGACTCGAACTCGGTGCCCTCGACCACCAGCCACTCGAAGCCGAGGTCGTCCTTGACCTCGCGCACCTTGAGGGCATCGTCGGGCGCCGTCTGGTCCTGGACCTGGAGCATCCCGACCGTGTCCTGGATCAGCTGGTCGAACCGGCCGGGGGGGAGCGCCTTGAAGACGACCCCGACCCTTCCCGCCGGGGAGAGCGAGGCGTCCGACTCGAGCGAGATCAGGGCCGTGCTCATGGCGAAGACCTTGTCCTCGTTGGGCTTGGGAAGCCGGGTTCGCCCGGTCAGCGAGTCGAGGAAGCCCAACTCCGGCCGACCTAGCGGGAGAGCTCGGACTCGAGCTCCCGGAGCTTTGCCAGGCGGTGCTCCAGCGAGGGATGGGTGGAGAACATCTCGGCCAGGCTGCCCCGGCCCATGTGGACGGCGGGGAAGATCATCAGGGCGTTGGCCGACTGGACCTGGCGCAGGTCCTTGGAGGGGATCCGGGTCATCGTGCCACTGATCTTCTGGAGCGCCGAGGCGAGCTGGGCGGGATCGCGGGTGATGAT
>DATDII010000116.1:0-6998 GCA_036521135.1 Candidatus Dormiibacterota bacterium
GGTCGGAGCGGTCGGACGCGGTCGCCCAGCAGTTCTCGGCCCGCTATCAGGCGGGGGACGAGCACCCGCACGTGCACGGCGCCAACCTGGGCCTGACCGCCTCCGCCTACCTCCGCGCCGGGGGGATGCCGCCCTTGGCACTCTCCGAGGACCGCGGCCTGGCCCAGGGCCTTGCGGGCCGGCGCCTGGTCCGGACCGGCCGGATCCCGGTCGCCACCAGCGCCCGGGTCGTCTCCCGGGCCAAGGGAGGGTTCGCCGGCTACCTGGACTCCCTGCCGAGCTGATCCCGGGGCCCCGCCGCCTGCTGGGGAGGGGCAGGGTCGCAAGCCCGCCCGTCTCGGGGTGAACAGTCGGCCCTCCGCCGCCGTATCCCAGATGTGACCGAACCATCGCCCAGGCCTTTCCTGGACCGCGCCCGCAGGCTGAGCGCCGCCGCGGCCGGCTCTCCCCCAGGCTGGATCGGGCGCCCATCCGGGCGATCCGGCGGCCCGCCCCGGCCGACGGGTAAGGCCTACCGCCGGACCCAAGGCCCAGTCCCGACCACTGGAGGAACGTCGCCATGAAGTGGCCGACCCTGCAACCCGTCACCCGCGTCACCGACCGGCTTGCTCTGCTCGGGATCGGCGTCGCCTGCGCCTTGCTGGTGAGCGCCTGCGGGAGCCCGGCCTCCTCACCCACCCCGCCATCCAGGCCTACCAGCTCAGCTACTGCCTCGGGAGGCGCCGGCAGCTCGGCCACGACCATCAAGGTCGCCAGGGTCGGCACCTTCGGCAAGGTGCTGGTCAACCGCCAGGGCCAGAGCCTCTATACCCTCACCTCGGAAAAGGGCGGTCAGCTAACCTGCACCGCCGGCAACGGCTGCACCCAGTCCTGGCTCGAGGTCGACCTCGGCGCAGGGGTATCCGCCGCGACCGTCGGCCCGGGACTCGAAGCCGCCCTCCTCGGGTCCGAGAAGGGAGCCACCGGGACCGTGGTCACCTGGAACGGCTGGCCCCTCTACACCTATATCGGGGATTCCGGGTCGGGCCAGTCGCACGGAGAGGGACTGGCGAGCTATGGCGGCACCTGGTACCTGCTCAGCCCCGCTGGGACGACCGTCCGGGCGGCCGCCGCCAGTCCGTCCCCAAGCTCCGGCGGTGGCGGATCATCCTATTGACCGCCGTCTAGATGCGCAGTCGTGAGATCACCCCGGGCGGACCGGCTCCCGGGGGTGGTTGAGCGGGTTGGCCCCGGCTACAGTCGCCTCATGAGCGCAGGCGTCGGGCTTGACGTGGAGCCTGACCAGGGACCGGACGCGGGGACGGCCCAAGGCCCCGACCACGAGCGGCTCGGAATCGCCTTCCTGACCAACCGGGAGGCTCTGCTCAGCTTCGCCGACCGAGCCCTCGGGGACCCCTCGCTGGCCGAAGAAGCGGTCCAGGAGACATTCGTCCGGGCGCTCCGGACCGGCAGCGCCTTCGATCCCGGACGGGGCCCGATCCGGGCCTGGCTTTTCGCCATCGAGCGCCACATCGTGACCGACCTGGCCCGGGTCCGCCAGCGCCACCCCAACCAGGAGCTCGACGCCAACGCGGCCTCGCCCGAGGACCAGGTGGACCGCGCCATGAGCGCCTGGCTGGTCGAGGAGGCGCTCCGACAGCTCGACCAGGAGCACCGCCAAGTGGTTGTCGAGGTCTACTTTCGGGGTCGGACCAGCCGCGACCTCGCCCACCGCCTCGGCATCCCCGAAGGGACCGTTCGCAGCCGGCTCCACTACGCCCTGCGCACCCTGCGGGCCTCACTGGAGGAGCTGCGATGGAGGGACTGAGCCCTGGCTGCCCGCGCTGGCGCGGCAGCCTGGCCCTGGCCGCGCTCGATCGGCTCGGCCGGCTCCGGGGCCTGCCTCTCCGGCTCCATCTCAGGTCCTGCTCCCGGTGCCGCTTGGAGCTGGCTCAGCTGGGATCGGTCGCCGCCGAGCTCTCCCTGGCCGACCCGTCCCGGCTTGGCGTCCTTGAACTCCTCCCCCCGGACGGGGTGGCCGGTTCCGGCTCGAGCCTCACCCCTCGGTCAGCGCGTGGTCGGGGCCGGCGCCTGGCCGGGGCGGCCCTGGGTGTCGGGGTCGCCGCCGTCGTCCTGGGCCTGGCCGCCCACGCCGCTATCTCGCCCTCGCCTAGCCCACTCCAACTCCGCGGCAGCCCGGGCGTCCAGGCGAGCGCCGTGCTGACCAAGGAGCCATCGGGCACCGCGATCGCCCTCCAGGTGAGCGGCCAACCCCGGGGCCAGGTCTACCTGGTCTCGGTCCGATCCAGGAACGGCGCCTGGTGGGTGGCGGGCAGCTACAAGGCCGAGCCCGGCACCCTCACCGTCCACCTCAGCTGCGGAGTCTCGCCGGCCCAGGTCGATCGGATCTGGGTCGAGAACTCAACCGGCAAGGTGGTCCTCCAGGCTCGCGCCTAGGCGAAGGGCCAGCGCGGGAGTCGAGCGGCGCTGGCCACGCCCGAGGCGGCGCGGGGCCGGCGGGCCTTGCGGACGCGGTTGCGACCGGCGCTCTTGGCGAGGTACATGGCGGCGTCCGCGGCTGCCAGGAACGACGAGCCCTCGTACCTCAGGCCGGCCGAGCTGGCAACGCCGATCGAGACCGTCACCGGGGTCCGCGCCGGCACCGCCTCGATCCGCCCCCGGAGGTCCTCGGCGACCGCGACCGCCGCGGCCAGGTCGGTCTCGGGCAGAAGCACGACGAACTCATCGCCGCCGTAGCGGGCGGCGAGGTCGCCCCGGCGCAGGCGCTGGCGGATCACCGCCGCCACCTGCTGGAGAATCTGGTCCCCGGTGGCGTGGTCGAAGCGGTCGTTGACCTGCTTGAAGTTGTCGAGGTCGCAGAAGAGCACCGAGCAGGGGCGCTCGGTCCGCTCCGCCCGCTGCAGCTCCCGGGCCAGCGCATCCTCGAGGACGTGGCGGTTGTGGAGCCCGGTCAAGGAGTCGGTCATGGCCAGCTGCTCCAGCTGCTGGTGGAGCTGGACCCGGGCGATGGCGGCGGCGCACTGGTCGGCGAAGAGCTCGAGCGCCTGGACCGTGGCCAGCTCGGGGTACTGCTGGTCCGCCGGCTCGTCGAGGGAGAGGAGCCCGAGCCTGGTCTGTCCGTCATCGAGGGGGATGGTCAAGGAGTCGAGGGGATGCCACATGCCCGGCCGCCAGTCCGGGGCCAGCTCGGGAATGCTCAGGGCGTTGTCCAAGATCGTGTCCTCGGGCATCTGGTCCCGGCGGTGGTCGAAGAGGTAGGAGCGGCTGAGCAGCATCTGCGGCTGCATCAGAGGCGCCATCCCCTCCAGGGTCAAGGGGTGGGAGCGCATCCGGGCCACGTCCTGGTCGCTGACCCCGACCGTGGCCCGGACCTGGAGCTCGCCAGTGGTCCGGTCGAGGATGTAGACGGCGACGCCGGAGAACCCGCCCGCGGCCGCCAGGATCTGAGCGATCCGGCCCAGGACCTCGTCGAGCCCGAGGGCGTCGTGCATGCTCGCACTCGCCTCGAGAAGGCCGCGGAGAAGACGGAGCTGACGCTCCATCGCCCGCTGGTCGGGGGCCAGGCCAGGGTTCTCCGCCTCGATCCTGGCGACCGGCGTCCTGGTGCTGATCACGGTCACCGCCTGCCCCAGGTCGAGCGCGCGCCGCGAGTGCCCGTCCCTGGCGCTTGGACCATGGGCCGGCCACGGGCGAACTGATCTGCGTGGCTCACCGGTCGACCTTATGCCCCTTACGGAGCGGACAAGGCCGGGCGACAAAGCTGATGCGGGCGAGTTACCCGGGCGTAACGCGCCCGATCGTGGCTCAGATTCCCTCGGCAGGCGCCTCGTGGGTGGGAGGTGGGCCCGCCGACGGCGGCGCCCCGGTGCCCGCCGTGCCGGCCACCACCCGATCCGCCAGCTGCAAGGAGAGCCAGCTAAACACGACCGGAACCAGGACCGGCACCAGGAGCAACTCGATCCAGTCCCAGAGACGGTTGCCCTGGAAGCCGGTCCAGGTCCAGCCCAGGCCGTACCCGCCGGCCAGGGCGACCGCGAGAGCGATCCCGCCAAGGGTCAGCAGGGCGACCCCGAGGGGGCCGAGTCCCCGGCCCCGGTGGCGGGCCAGCCAGAGCGGTGAAAGCCCGACCACGATCGGCAGAACCAGGAGGTGGAGCCAGTCCCAGAGCCGGTTGCCTTGGAAGCCGGTCCAGCTCCAGCCGAGCCCGGAGCCGCCGGCGATCAGGATCAGCAGCCCGAGCCCCGCCGACCCCAGCGCCAGGCGCCAGCGGCGCCGATCGGTGCGGTGGGTCTTGATCCAGATCGGCAGGCCGCTCAGCACGATCGGCAGGAGGAGCAGGTGGAGCCAGTCCCAGAGATTGCCGTTGGCCTGAAACCCGGTCCAGCGCCAGCCGAGCCCGTATCCACCGGTGATGGTGACGGCAAGACCGGCCAGTCCCGCCCCCAGGCCCAGCCGCCAGGAGCTCATCGGCCGCGCTCCAATCCGACCCCGCCGAACCCGTTCGCTCAACTCCAGCCCCCCCGTGCCTGCTCGTTGAAGATCACCCCAGCACCGCTCTGGTACCAGATCAGAGGGGTTGGCGGCCGACCGGGGGAAGCCGCCTGGCCGGTGAAAGCCCCGGCCGCCGCTGTTACTATCCCCGCTTGCAAGTTCCCCCCGCCATCGAGCGCCCGAGCGAAGCTGGCCCCCCTGACCGCCGACCCCGGCGCCCCATGTGGACCAACCTTCGCGAGGCCACCCCACTTCGCCACGCCGTGGACGGCGTCCAGTACGGGGTGGCCCTGGTCCTGCTGGTGATCGCGATCGTGGTTCTGATCCGGACCGCGGCCAGCTTTCTCAGCTCCCAGGCGGATTACCCCCAGAGCCTGATCAGCGCCATCGACGGGGTCCTGATCGTGATCATCGTGGTCGACGTCCTGCGGACCGTCCTGACCCATTTCGAGGGATCGGGCTTTCCCCTTCGTCCCTTCCTCATCATCGGGATCATCTCGGCGGTCCGGGACATCCTCTCGGTCTCGGCTCGGCTGGCGCTCCAGGGTCCGGTCAGCAACGCCGGCTTTGAGCGACTGGCGATCGAGCTCGGGGTGAGCAGCGCCGTGGCCCTGGCCCTGGCCGGGGCGCTGGTGCTGACCAGGGAGGGTGAGGCGCCCGAGGTCGTCTCGGCCTCCGGCTGATCCAGAGCCGGCTCAGCTCCGGTCCTCGATCTCCCAGAGGTGGTCGAGAACATGCCAGGCCGCCCGCCTGGCGTAGTAGCGAGGGGGCCAGCCCTCGGGAGTGGCCGGGATCGAGGCGGGGCTGGCCAGGGCGGCTCGGACAGCCTTCCGCAGGGCCACCACCGCCGCCTCGTCACCGACCGCGGACCTGGCGTCAAGGCCGAGCTTGCGAGCGTAGGCGAAGTCGACCCCGAGGACGTGGGCGACCATCTTGTCGCGGTCCCGCCCACCTCCCCTGGGACCCTTGCGCAACTCCGGGGGCGCGGACCTAGACCTCGCCTCGAAGAGATCCCAGGAGGCCCCGAGCAGCCGCCCGATCCGTTCCCCAGCGGCCGGGGTGAGCGGGCCAACGTCAGCCGGGCCGATCGCCGCGGGGGCGCCGAAGTCGGTCGTCGCCGACCCGGGCAGGCGCTCCTGCACTTTGAATTCACCGATCGCGACCGCGGGCAGGTGCTCGCCGGCGGCGAAGGCCACCTCCCGGTAGCGGTCGGCGTACTGCGCCAGGACCTGAAGCGCCTGGGCCTCGCCTCGGCCGGAGCGGCACCAGCCGGGCCATTCGGCGGCCCAGGCGAAGGCCCGCTTGCTTCCGGTCTCGACTCCGACCGCCAATGCCTGCGTCACCGAGCAAGCATGCCAAAGTGATGTCCCCCGGGTTGGCGGGATCGCCCGGCGGCGGAAGTGAGACCCACCTTAGGATCTCCGGATGGCACGCTACTCCGAGTTGGTCCAGCAGCTCTACCGGGAGGGGCTGGCCGGCCGCACCTCCGACCTACCCCTGACCGCCGAGGGCCTGGAGAGGGAGGCTGCCGGGAAGCTTCCGCCTGAGGTCTACGGCTATGTCGCGGGCGGGGCCGGGAGCGGGGCCACGATCCGGGCCAACCTCCGCGCATTCACGAGCTGGGAGATCGTCCCCCGCCAGCTCCAGGGCGTGGCCGAACGGGACCTCTCGATCGAGCTCTTCGGGAGCCGCCTGCCCACCCCCTTGCTCCTCGCCCCGATCGGTGCCCTGGGGGCGGTCATGCCCCAGGGGGAGCTGGAGGTTGCCCGGGCGGCGGCCGAGCTGGGTGTGCCGATGACGCTCTCCACCCTCAGCGGCGAGACCATGGAGGACGTCGCGGCCGAGCTCCACCAGGCTTCCGGAGTCGGCTGGTTCCAACTCTACTGGCCAACCGACCGCGACGTCGCCCAGAGCCTGGTTCATCGGGCCGAGCGTGCCGGCTTCAGCGCCCTGGTCCTGACCGTGGACAACTGGACCCTGGCCTGGCGACCCCAGGAGCTGATGCACGGCTACCTCCCCTTCCACCGGGGCCACGGCCTGGCCAACTACCGCTCCGACCCCGTCTTCCGTTCGCGCCTCGGAGCTGGTCAGGACGCCACCACCGAGGCCGTGGTCGACCTCTGGTCCCAGATCTACTCCAATCCCCACCTCAACTGGTCCGACCTCGCCTGGCTCCGCGCCGAGACGACCCTGCCCATCCTGGTCAAGGGGATCTGCCATCCCGACGACGCCCGCCGGGCGGTCGAGGCCGGAGTGGACGGGCTGATCGTGTCCAACCACGGCGGGCGCCAGGTCGACGGGGCCCGCCCCGCCCTCGACTGCCTGCCCCAGGTGCTCACCGCGAGCGGCAGCCTGCCCGTCCTCTTCGACTCCGGGATCCGCTCCGGAGCGGACGCGGTCAAGGCCCTGGCGCTCGGGGCCCGGGCCGTCCTCGTGGGCCGGCCCTACGTGTACGGGCTGGCCCTGGCCGGGCGGCGCGGGGTGGAGCACGTCCTCCGCTGCCTCCT
>DATDII010000117.1:0-5054 GCA_036521135.1 Candidatus Dormiibacterota bacterium
GAGTCGGGGTCGCCTACAAGCTGGTGCGGGCCCTGGAGGCCCGCGGGCTGGTGCCGCCGGGCACGGCCGCGAACCAGCTGCCCCTGGTGGCGCTGGGGACGGTGGCCGACATGATGCCGCTCCAGGATGAGAACCGCTGGCTGGTTCGCCAGGGGCTCGCGGCCTGGCCCGAGGCGGCGCCGCCCGGGCTGGTCGAGCTGGCCCGGGTGGCCGGGGTCGACGGACCGCCCAGCAGCGCCACCCTCGCCTTCAGCCTGGCTCCCCGGATCAACGCCGCGGGCCGGATGGACGACGCCTGGCTGGCCCTGCGGTGCTGCCTTGCCACCGATCCCGCCGAGGCCAGGGAGGCGGCCACCAGGCTGGAGGCCCTCAACCAGACCCGGCGCACCGCGGTGACCATGGCCATGGCCCTTGCCCACTTGGCCGTGGAGGAAATGCCGGACGAGCTCCCGGTCATCGTCTTCGGGTCGCCCGAGATCAGCCCGGGCGTGGTCGGGTTGGTGGCCGGGCGGCTGGCGGACGAGTTCGGGCGACCAGCATTCATCTACAGCCAGACCGGGGAGCGGTGGCGGGGCTCGGCCCGCGGAGTCCCAGGGCTCAATGTGGTCGAGGCTCTCCGGCGCTGCTCCGCCCAGCTCCTCAGCTACGGTGGCCACCTCTCCGCGGGCGGCTTCAGCCTGGAGCCGGACCCGGCTGTCGCCGAGCGCTTCGAGGACGAGCTCAGGGAGGCGGTCCAGGTTCAGCTCGGCGCGCGCTCGCCGCTCCGGTCCTTTCGTGTCGACGCCGTGGTCGGGCTCCGCGAGTGTGGCCTGGAGCTGGCCGAGGAGCTGCTCCTGCTCCAACCATGCGGCAGCGGCAATCCGGCCGTGCTTCTCTGCGCCAGCGGCCTGACCGTGGTCCGGACGGAGGCGCTGGGCAAGACCGGGGGCCACCTCAAGGTGATCCTCTCCGATGGGAGGGCCACCGCCGAGGCGATCAGTTTCAGCCGGCCCCACCTCCGAGCCCACCTGCCCGCAGGGCGCCAGGTCGACGCGCTCTTCGAGCTGGAGATCGACCGCTTTAGAGGGCGGCGCCAGGCACGGCTCCTGCTCCGGGACCTGCGCCCGGCCCGGGGCTGACCCAGGCTTGGCCGGCGCCCGCCCACGGGCTATTGTTTGAGCCCAAGGGGCGTGGCGCGCCAGTCCGGACATGGAGGGCGGTGAGATGACGGGTCGGATGGTCGAGTTCCCAAGCAACGGCAGTAAGGCCACTGGCTACCTGGCGACCTCCGAGACCGGATCCGGCCCCGGACTGGTCGTGATCCAGGAGTGGTGGGGGCTCAACGACCAGATCAAGCGCACCGCCGACCGCTTCGCTGAGGCCGGATTCGTCGCGCTGGTGCCCGATCTCTACCACGGCCGGGTCATCGGGTTCCACGAGCCGGACGATGCGGGCAAGGCGCTGATGGCGCTCGACGAGGCCCGGGCCGCCAAGGAGCTCAGGGGCGCCGTCGACTACCTGCTCAGCTCGGGCGAGGCCGTCGGCGAGGCGGTGGCCACGATCGGGTACTGCATGGGCGGCGGGCTGGCGATCGGCCTGGCGACGAGCCACGACAAGGTGCGGGCGGTCGTCTCTTTCTACGGGGTGCCCGGCCCTGACACCGACCTCTCCCAGATCGCAGGCGCGGTCCTGGGCCACTTCGGCGACCACGACGACTACGCCTCTCCCGAGGCGGTCCGCAAGCTGGACCAGGGGCTGGAGTCGGCCGGCGTCCGCCACACCTTCCACACCTACCCCGGCGGCGAGCATGCCTTCGCCAATGAGGACCGGCCCGAGGTCTACAACGAGGAGGCGGCCCAGCTCGCCTGGGACCGGACCATCGACTTCCTCCAAGAGCAACTGCGACCATGACCCCGGCGGCTCCGAGTCCCCGGAGCCTGCCCTGAGCACTTGCTGACCCGGCCCCGACCCAACGGAGCATTGCTTGGCGCCAGCGCTGCCGGCCTGACCGTGGGGGCGAGCCTCCTGCTCCGGGCCGCCGCGGGGGTGCCCTCGCTGAGCGAGGTGATCGGCAACGGCCTGGCCCTGTTCCTGCCCGGCAGCGTCTTCGGGACCCTGATCGACACCCTTCAGGAGCGGGGGCGGCCCCTGCTCCTGCTCGGGACGTCGGTGCTGATCATCCTGATCGGAGCCACCCTGGGCCGCTTCCTGGCCCACTCGAGCTGGCAGGCGGTCGCCTCCCGCCCCGCCGCGCCGGCCGTCCGCCGAGGCCGGGCCATGGTGCGCTGGCTCGTGCCCGCCCTCGCCCTCTGGGTCCTGACCCTGCCTTTGATCGCGCTCGGGGAGGGCTCCCTGATGGTGTCCGCCACCCCGGCGGCCCTGGTCGACTGGCTCCTCCTCAGCGGCTTTTGCGAGCTGCTCCTCGACCTGCCCCAGCAGGGCGGGAGCCGGCCTGGAGTCCTGGGCGCGGCCCCGCCTGGGACCCTGCCCCGAAGGACCTTCCTCGCCGGCGCCGGGGGCGTGATCGGGGCGGTCGGGCTCGGCTACCTCGGGTTCAACCTGCTCACCGCCAGCTCCCCACCGGTGCCCAAGCTGAACCTGGGACCGGGCCAAGGCGGCGCCGGCGACGAGCTCCCGAGCGGGCTCACCTCGACCTCCGACTTCTACGTCGTCTCCAAGGACCTCTTTGGGCCGCCCTCGGTCGACGCCACAGCCTGGCGTCTCTTCGTCGGCGGCGAGCATCCCTACCAGCTCAGCTATGCCGAGCTCGGCGCCCTGCCGCACCGGAGCCAGACACAGACCCTTGAGTGCATCTCCAACCCGGTGGGCGGCACCCTGATCAGCACCGGCGTCTGGCGCGGGGTCGAGCTGGGCCAGCTGCTGGCCCGCGCCGGGGTCCCGGCGGGCACCCGCCAGATCGTCTTCGACTGTGCCGACGGCTACACCGAGAGCCTGCCCCTGGCGCAGGCCCTGGCGCCCACCACCTTGCTGGTCGACCGCCTCAACGGCGCCCCGCTCACGGCCAACCACGGCTTCCCGGCCCGAGTCCTGGTGGTCGACCACTACGGGATGAAGAACCCCAAGTGGCTGACCAGCATGAAGCCGTCCCCCAACAAGTACACCGGCTACTGGGAGGAGCAGGGCTGGAACGCCGGTGCCTACCCCGAGATCTTCTCCCGTTTCGACTTCCCCTCGGGCAACAGCTCGCTCAGCGCCGGGCGCGAGTACCTCCTCACCGGGGTCGCCTACGCCGGGACCAAGGGGATCAACCAGGTGGAGGTGAGCGTGGATGGCAGCCGCCACTGGTCCAAAGCCCAGCTGCGCAAACCCATCTCGCCCTACACCTGGACCCTGTGGAGCTTCGCCTGGCGGCCGGCGCCCGGGTTCTACACCCTGCGGGTCCGGGCGCGGGACGGCCTGGGCAGGGTCCAGCGCTCAGGCCAGGCCGAGAGCTTTCCCAACGGCGCGACCGGCTATCAGCAGCTGACCGTGCTGGTCCGCTAGCCGAGGACCCGAGGGAAGGGTCGGGACGGGTCGCTCTGAGCGACCTAGTCAGCCCTGCGGCCGAAGAGCAGGCTCCCGATCCGCACCTCGGTGCTGCCCTCGGCGATGGCGACCTGGAAGTCGGCGCTCATGCCCATGCTGAGGGTGGACAGAGGGAGGCCACTGCGCTGGCGGAGCAGCTCGAGAAGGTCGCGTGCCGCGGCAAATGTCGGTCCCGGGTTGCTAGGGCCGGCAACCGTCATCAGGCCGGTCACCTCGATTCCCGGGAGGTCGACCAGCCTCTCCAGGTCCACCACCAGCTGGGCCTCAGAAAAGCCGGTCCGGCGGGGGAGCCCGGTCAGCTCCACCTCGCAGAGCACAGGCAGGGGCGGCCGCCCGGCGCGGGCCTGGGAGAGCCGCTGGGCCAGCTCCCAGCTGTCCAGGCTCTCGATCGCGGAGAAGATCTCGACCGCCCGGCCCACCTTGTTGCGCTGGAGGTGGCCGAGCAACCGCCACCGGACCGGACCGGCGCCGGCGGCGGCCAGAAGCGCGGCCTTGGTCAGGCACTCCTGGACGTAGTTCTCACCAAGGACGGAAAGACCGGCCGCGACCGCGAGCTCGGCGACCTCGGGCGGGTGTCCTTTGGTCACCGGGAGCAGGGCGACGCTGCCCTGGTCCCGGTCGGACGAGCGCTCGCACTGGCTGATCGCGTCTCGCAGCGCGGCGAGCCGGGTGCTGAGCTCGGGTCCGGTCAGCGGGTGGGGGCTCGCCGTGCTCGCTTCGCCCGGACTCCCGCCGGGTTCGCCCCCGAGAGCAGATGGTCGATCTCGTTGCGGACCTCGGACACGTCGCGGAAGGACCGGTAGACCGAGGCGAAGCGGACGTAAGCGACGTCGTCGAGCTTGCGCAGATGTTCCATGACCAGCTCGCCGACCTCGACGCTGGGGAGCTCCGACTGGCCCCGGCCGCGCAGCTCCGCCTCGATCTCCTCCACCATCTGGGAGATCACGGTGGGGGAGATGTCCCGCTTCTTGCAGGCATTCATCAGCCCCTGGAAGAGCTTGGCCCGGTCGAAGTCCTCCCGGCGTCCGTCCTTCTTGACGATGTAGAAGGGGATCGACTCGATCCGCTCATAGGTGGTGAAGCGCTTGCCGCAGCTGTTGCAGGCTCGCCGGCGCCGGATCGCCTCGCCCGTCTCCGAGTCCCGCGAGTCGACCACCCGCAGGTCGTTGTGGTTGCAGTAGGGGCAGCGCACCGGAGCTCCTCCAGGTTTTATCCAAGCCCGAGATGTAGGTGGCTTGCCGTGATTGTATACCCCATCTTGTGTCGGACCGCGAGAGACCGCGCTCCGTTGTGGTCTTTGGCGGGGTGCTTTGATCCGGCCCCGTTCGCCACTGTGATCCCAAACCCCCAAGCGGTGGAGCGGCAGCGGTCCCTCCCACCCCTGGGGTCGGGGCTAGAGGTTGACCCGGCTCATGTCGCTGTAGCGGTCGCCCACCGCCGCTCCCTGCGGCAGTGCCTGATCGAGCTCCTCCAGCGTCGCAGGATCCAGCTTGATCTCGGCCGCCTCCGCGTTCTCCTCAAGGTAGCGG
>DATDII010000118.1:0-7320 GCA_036521135.1 Candidatus Dormiibacterota bacterium
CAAGCGCGCCCTCGACGTCCAGCACCTCCGCGAGCTCGATGACCTCGGGCTCGAGGAGGCGCTCCGGGACCGGCGCCAGGAGCTCCTCCAGCTCCGGCTCCAGCGCGCCACCGGACAGCTGGAGCAGCACCGGCGGATTCGGGAGATTCGCCGCGGCATCGCCCGGGCCCAGACCCTGATCAGGGCCCGCGAGCTCGAGGACCTGGCGTCGGGAGAGCCCGGGTGAGCCAGGCGGAAGCGGTGCTTCGGGAGCGGCGCAAGGTCCGGGTCGGCATGGTCGTCAGCGACAAGATGGAGAAGACGGTCGTCGTCGAGGTCGAGGACCTCCGCGCCCATCCTCTCTATCGCAAGGTCCTCCGCCGCAGCCATCGCTTCCAGGCCCACGACGAGACCAACCAGTGCCACACCGGTGACCGGGTCCGGATCATGGAGACCCGGCCGCTGAGCCGCACCAAGCGCTGGCGCGTGGTCGAAGTGGTCGAGCGGGCGAGGTAGGCCTTGATCCAGCAGGAGACGGTGCTCAAGGTGGCGGACAACAGCGGGGCCAGGGAGATCCTCTGCATCCGGGTGATGGGTGGGTCGGCCCGCCGCTACGCCTCGCTGGGGGACATCATCGTGGCCGCGGTCAAGGTGGCGCAGCCCAACTCCGGGGTCAAGAAGGGCGACGTGGTCAAGGCGGTGGTGGTGCGGACAGCCAAGGAGTGCCGCCGGCCGGACGGGACCAGGATCCGCTTCGACGACAATGCCGCCGTCCTGATCAACCCCCAGAACAATCCCCGGGGCACCCGCATCTTCGGTCCGGTGGCCCGCGAGCTTCGGGACCGCAACTTCATGAAGATCGTCTCGCTCGCCCCGGAGGTGCTCTAGCATGGCAAAGCGCCGGCAGGAGCCGATGCCCCATGTGCGCACCCTCGACATCCGCTCCGGCGATACCGTGGTCGTGATCTCGGGCTCGGAGCGGGGTAAGCGCGGCGTGGTGGAGCGGACCCTGTCGGCCGAGCAGAGGGTGGTGGTGACCGGGGTCAACATCCGCAAGCGCCACCAGCGGGCCGGCGCCCGGCGCGGCGGCACGACCGCGATGCAGGGCGGGGTGATCGACTTTCCCGCGCCGCTCCACTACAGCAACGTCCAGCTGATCTGCCTCAACTGCGACCAGCCGACCCGGCTCGGGCGGCGGCTCGAGGGCGATCACTTCGTCCCCTACTGCAAGCGCTGCCAGAAGGACTATCTGAGGCCACCAAGGGCATGAGCACCACTGTCAGGGTCACCCCGAGGCTGCTGGAGAACTATCGCGAGACGGTAGTTCCGGGCCTGGTCACCGAGTTTGGCTACCTCAACGTGATGCAGGTGCCCAAGCTGGAGAAGGTGGTGGTCAACATCGGCATCGGTGAGGCGAGCCAGAACGGCAAGGCCCTCGACGCCGCCAGCACCGATCTGCGCATCATCACCGGGCAGCAGCCCTCGATCCGCAAGGCGCGGAAGTCGGTGGCCGCCTTCAAGCTCCGGGAGGGGATGCCGGTCGGGCTCAAGGTGACCCTGCGGGGCACCAGGATGTACGAGTTCGTCGACCGCCTGGTCAGCGTCGCCCTGCCCCGGATCCGGGACTTCCGCGGGGTCGCCGCCCGCTTCGACGGCCACGGCAACCTCACCCTCGGCCTGGTCGAGCAGCTGGTCTTCCCGGAGATCGACTACGACAAGATCGACAAGCTGAGGGGCATGGAGATAACCATCGTGACCACCGCGAAGACGGATGCCGAGGGACGGAGCCTGCTCGCCGCCCTGGGCATGCCGTTCCGGCGCTAGGAGTCCTGTCGTGGCGAAGAAGTCGAAGATCATGGCCAGCCGGCGGGCGCCGCGCTTTCCGGTCCAGGCCCGCAGCCGCTGCAACCTCTGCGGTCGGCCAAGGGGCTATATGCGCAAGTTCGGCCTCTGCCGGATCTGCTTTAGAATCCGTGCTTCCCAGGGGCAGATCCCCGGTGTGCGCAAGTCGAGTTGGTAGAGAGGCAATGCTGAGCGATCCCATCGCCGACATGCTGACCCGGATCCGCAACGCCAACCTGGCCGGCCACGACCGCGTCGCGATGCCGGCCAGCAAGGTCAAGGCCGAGATCGCCCGGGTGCTCCAGGATGAGGGTTACATCGAGAGCTTCGGCCTGGACGAGGTGGACGGCCATCCCCAGCTCTGGCTCGCCTTCAAGCGGCGGACCGCCCAGGGCCGGCCGCTGACCGGGCTCCGCCGGGTGAGCCGGCCCGGTCTGCGCGTCTACCGGGGCAGCCAGTCGATCCCGCGCGTCTTCGGCGGGCTCGGGGTCTCGGTGGTCTCGACCTCGAAGGGGATCATGACCGGGCGCGAAGCCCGGCAGCAGCGCCTGGGCGGCGAAGTCCTGGCCGAGGTCTGGTAGGCAGCTGATGTCGAGGATCGGCAACGCCCCCATCACCGTGCCCAGCGGGGTGACCGTGACCGTGCTCGGCAACACCGTCTCGGTCTCCGGCCCCCGTGGGGAGCTGAGCCAGGTCGTGCCGACCGTGATCAGCCTGCGCCAGGAGGGGGATCAGGTGCTGGTCGAGCGCCCGACCGACTCGGCCCCCCACCGGTCCCTCCACGGCTTGACCAGGACCCTGGTCGCCAACATGGTGACCGGGGTCACCACCGGGTACCGCCGGGAGCTCGAGCTGCAGGGGGTGGGCTACCGGGCCTCGCTCCAGGGCGGCGACCTCCAGCTGGCGCTCGGCTACTCCCACCCGATCCGTCTAACGCCCCCGGAGGGGATCAAGATCGAGGTACCCGAGCCGACCCGGGTCGCGGTGCTCGGCAACGACAAGCAGCTGGTCGGCCAGACGGCGGCCCGGATCAGGGCCACCCGCAAGCCCGAGCCCTACAAGGGCAAGGGAGTTCGCTACCGGGGCGAGGTGGTCCGGCGCAAGGCCGGCAAGAGCGGCAAGGGGGCCAAGACCTAGCCGTGGCGCCAGTGCTGCGGGTCGGTGCCCGCCAACATCGCCACCGCCGGGTCCGCTCCCGGGTGACCGGGACCGAGTCGCGCCCCCGGCTCTGCGTCTACCGCAGCCTGCGGCACGTCTACGCCCAGGTGGTCGACGACGGGAGCGGGCGGACCCTGGCCGCCGCCAGCACGGCGGAGCGGACCCTGGAGGCCAAGGGGGCCAACCGGGCCGCGGCGGCCGTGGTCGGCAAGCTGGTCGGGGAGCGGGCGATCGCGGCCGGGATCAAGCAGGTGGTCTTCGATCGGGGAGGCTATCTGTACCATGGGCGGGTCCAAGCCCTAGCCGACGCGGCCCGCGAGGCCGGTCTGGAATTCTGAAGGCTGTTTGATGAGCTACAACATGTCGCGCCCCGATCGGGACGCGCGCGGCGACCTGACCGAGCGGGTGGTCAGCCTCAATCGCGTTGCCAAGGTGGTCAAGGGCGGTCGCCGCTTCTCCTTCAGCGCCCTGGTGGTGGTGGGGGACGGCGCCGGGCGTGTCGGGGCCGGCCTGGGCAAGGCGGGTGAGGTGCCGGAGGCGATCCGCAAGGGGGTGGACGACGCCAAGAAACACATGATCAGGGTGCCGATGGTGGGCCGGACCATTCCCCATCAGGTCCTCCGCAAGGAGGGGGCCGCCAAGGTGCTCCTCCGACCCGCCTCGCCAGGCACCGGGGTGATCTCGGGAGGCGCCATGCGGGCCGTGGTCGAGCTGGCCGGGATCAAGGACATCCTCACCAAGTCGCTGGGAACCGACAACCCGATCAACACGGTCCGGGCGACGATGGGGGCGCTCCGGGAGCTCCGCACCGCCGAGACGGTGGCCCGGCTGCGCGGCAAGACCCTGGCCGAGATCGGGCTCCGGCCGTCCCAGGCCCAGGTCGGCACCGAGACGGCAGAGCCCCTTGGCTGACGCCTTCCAGGGACTGCGGGTGACCTGGGTCAAGAGCGCGATCGGGTATGGCGAGGACCAGAAGCGCACCATCCGGGCGCTCGGCCTCCGCCGCCTCCAGCAGTCGGTCGAGCACCGTGACTCGCCCGCCCTGCAGGGCATGGTCCGGGCGGTCCGTCATCTGGTCAAGGTCGAGCCGATCACGGTGAGCGCGAAAAGCACCCGCCCCGACCCGGCCGGAAAGCCCAGCCCGTGAGGCTCGACGAGCTCAAGCCGGCGGCCGGCTCGCGCCGGTCCCGCAAGCGGGTGGGCCGGGGCATCTCGGCGGGCGGCGGCAAGACCGCCGGCCGCGGCCAGAAGGGCCAGGGCTCGCGCAGCTCCTGGAGCCTGCCCCGGGGCTTTGAGGGCGGCCAGATGCCGCTGACCCAGCGGGTGCCCAAGCTCCGCGGCTTCTACAACCGCTTCCGGGTCGAGTTCCAGGTCGTCAACTGCGGCAAGCTGGCTCGGTTCGACGCTGGCTCGGTCGTCGACTCGGAGCGGCTGCGCCAGGCGGGCCTGATCCGGAGCCTGAAGCAGCCGGTCAAGCTCCTGGCCGGGGGCGGGGCACCACCGGCGCTGACGATCCGGGTCGACCGCGCGAGCCGGGCGGCCCAGGAGGCGATCAAGGCGGCGGGAGGCTCGGTCGAGCTCAGCCAGGGACCAGCTCCCGCCCCCGAGGAGTCCATCCCGGCGGCCAGCGCCAAGCGCCGGCGGGCAGGAACGCCGGCGACTCCGGCTGAGGATGACGTCGTGCCGGAGGAGCCGGAAGGGGCGGGTGAGAGCGCGGCTGAGGAACCGGCGGGCGGAGGGCAGGAAAGCTCGACATGAGCCTGTTCGGGGCGCTTCGCGCCGCCATGCAGGTACCCGAGCTTCGTCGCAAGCTCCTGATCACGATCGGTCTCATCGTCGTCTTCCGGGCGCTGGCGACGATAACCATCCCCGGTGTGAACGGAGCCGCCCTGCGTGAGCTGTTCAGCAGCAACGGCCTGCTCGGGCTGATCAACCTCTTCTCGGGAAGCGGGTTTGCCACCTCCGGCAGCAACGCCGGGATCTCGATCGTCGCGCTCGGGCTGAACCCTTACATCAACGCCACCATCATCATGCAGTTGATGACCGTCATCTCCTCCCGGGTCAAGGAGATGTCGAAAGAAGGGGACCTCGGTCGGCGCCGACTCACCCAGTACGCGCGCTACCTGACGGTAGCGCTGGCGCTGGTGCAGGGATTCGGCTACACCCGGCTCTTCGAGAGCTTCAGCTTCCAGGGGCAGACCATCCTCTCCCCGTCCACATCCTGGCCGACGATCCTGGAGATCGTGGTCATCCTGGCCGGCGGCACCATCATCATCATGTGGTTCGGCGAGCTGATCACCGAATACGGCCTCGGCAACGGCGTCTCGATCATCATCATGGCCGGGATCCTAGGCCAGATCCCGGGGAGCATCCTCTCCTTCACCAACGGGGGCTCGGCCGAAACCTTCACCGTATTCATGTTCGCGGTGATCGGGATCGTGGTCGCGGCGGGGATCATCTTCGTGCAGCAGGCGACCAGAAAGATCCCGATCCAGTCGGCGCAACGCGTGGTCGGCCGGCAGATCTACCAGGGCCGGAGCAGCTTCCTGCCGCTGCGGGTGAATCAGGCCGGGGTGATCCCGATCATCTTCGCCATCTCGATCATGTTCTTTCCCACGATCTTCGGCAATTTCTTCGCCCCGGCAACGGGCAAGGGGGGCGGCTTCGTCGGCGGTCTGGCCACCTGGGTCCACACCAACTGGAATCCCTTCGGTCCGATCGTCTGGGTCGACATCGGCTACGAATTGATCTATTTCGCGCTGATCATGGGGTTCACATTCTTCTACACAGCGGTTACCTTTGACCCGGAGGACGCCGCTGACAACTTGAAGAAGAGTGCCACCTTTATCCCGGGCATCCGCCCGGGCCGGGCGACGGCCCAGTACCTGGCCCGGGTGATGAGCCGAATCACCTTGGCTGGGGCCATCTTCCTTGGCCTGATCACAGTTGTCCTGCCGATCCTGACCGCGCTCCTGACCGGGCAGCAGCCCAACCAGGGCCTCTACCTGGGGGGGACCGCGGTGCTGATCGTGGTCGGGGTCTCGCTGGACACGATGAAGCAGCTGGAGACGCAGCTGCTGATGCGCCAGTACCGCGGATTCATCCGCTGACGGGAGGGGACAGGTGGCTGACACTGCCCGGCACAACGTAGCCCTGTTCGGGCCCGCCGGCAGCGGCAAGGGGACCCAGGCCGAGTTTCTCAAGCGCGAGCTCGGGGTCGAGCACATCGCGACCGGCGAGATGCTTCGCAAGGAGCGGCAGCGGGGGACCGACCTGGGACAGACGCTGGCCGCCTACCTCGACGCCGGCAAGCTGGTCCCGGACGAGGTGATCGTGGCGATGATCCGGCACCGCCTCAGCGCCCCCCAGGCGGACGGGGGCTTCGTGCTCGACGGGTTTCCCCGGACGGTGGCCCAGGCCCGGGCCCTCCAGGAGCTGCTGGCGAGCCTCGAGCGCCCGCTCGACATCGCAGTCGTGCTCGAGGTCCCCAACCAGCAGCTGATCTCCCGGCTCGGCAAGCGGGCCCACATCGAGGACCGAGGTGACGACACCCCGGCGGTGATCGCCGAGCGCCTGCGCATCTACCACGATGAGACCGAGCCGGTCCTGGAGTACCTCTCCCAGACGGTGCCGATGGTTCGGCTCGACGGGGCCCAGCCGGTCGCCAAGGTGAGCCAGGACCTGCTCCAGGCGATCGCTTGATCACCCTGAAGCGGGCCGACGAGATCGAGCTGATGCGCCAGGCGGGGCGCAAGCTGGCCGAGGTCCTGGAGCATCTCGCCGCCATGGTCGCCCCCGGCGTGACCACGACCGACATTGACCGGGCCGCCAATCGCGAGATCCGGCGCCGCGACAGCTTCCCCGGCTTCCTCGGCTACGATGGCTTCCCCAAGCACCTCTGCATCTCGGTGAACAACCAGGTCGTCCACGGCATACCCGACGGCCGCCGGCTCGAGGACGGCGACATCGTCAGCCTCGACTGCGGGCTCATCTACCAGGGCTGGTGGGCCGACGCCGGAGTGACCGTCGCCTGCGGCCGGGTCGAGCCCGAGGCGGAGAGGCTGATCGAGGTAACCAGGCAGGCGCTCGAGCTGGGGATCGCCCAGGCGGCGCCGGGCAACCACCTCGGTGACATCGGACACGCGGTCCAGTCCCACGTCGAGGGTCACGGCTACTCGATCGTCCGCGGTTACACCGGTCATGGCATAGGACAGGACATGCACGAGGACCCCGACGTGCCCAACCACGGCCAGCCCGGGCGGGGGGTCGAGATCCGCCCCGGGCTCTGCCTCGCGATCGAACCGATCGTCAACCAGGGTGACTCGGGGACGTCGATCGAAC
>DATDII010000119.1:0-3927 GCA_036521135.1 Candidatus Dormiibacterota bacterium
TCACCATCATGGCCGAGTTGACCTCACGGTAGAAGGACTCCGACTGCTCCTTCGTCCAGTCATCGGGGGTGGGGGAGATCATCACCTTGGAGCGGGCGCCCTCCTCGAAGGGTCCGGCCGGCATGCAGTAGGCAGAGGCGGTCCCGCGCATGAACTCGGGCACGACCTCGAGGTCGTAGGGGTCGGTGGGAATCGTGAACAAGCCAGAGGCGTTCACCGCGCTGGTCAGCTGCTCTAGCACAGCGCCCGCCTCGGCCAGGACGGTCTGGTTGTTGGAATGGTGTTCGGCGACGGTGTCGAGGACTCGCCGGATCCGCTCCGAGCTACTCCCGCCGCCGCCCTCGCTGAGCTGCCCCGCCGCCTCCGCCAGCTCCTCGGTCAGGGCGTCGAGCCGGGCGTTGGCCCGGCGCAGGACCTCCTCGGCCCCGAGCGGCGAGTGGAGGTAGAGACTGAGCTTCTCGGAGAACCGCTCCGGGCCGAGCCGGAACTCTCCTTTGGCCGAGCCGAGGGAGTCCTCAAGGTGGCGGCCGAAGGCATCCCAGGCGACGAGCGCCCGCTGCTGCGCCTTGGCGACCCGTCCCCTGATGAAGAGGTCGTTCACCTCCTTGATCAGGAGGTCGACCTCGTCCCGGATCAGCTTGACCACCCCCCCGTGCTGGTCGAGGGCGGTCTTCACGTGAATCTCGGGACAGTTCTCGAGCTGCCTCCGGCCGACCTGGACCAGGTCGGGGATGGCCTCGAGCCGGCCGCAGATGCTGCGGAGCCTGGCCTCGGGAGGCAGGGTTCTCTGGGAGAGGAGGGAGAAGAGGCCGTCACCGGGGTTGTAGACGAGCGGATTCCAGCTCGGCTCGCGAAGCTCCTCGTAGCTGAAGATGCGCAGGGCGAGCTGGTTGGCGAGCACCTTGGCGTCGACCAGGCTCTCCTTGTCCAGAGTCGCCAGGTCGACCCGCTCGAGCTCCAGCTGGCGTGCGCGCAGCCGCCTCACCGCCAGATCGGCCCCGGCCTGGCTGCGATCCGCGAACCGGTCGTCGAAGCGGTGGTCGCCGAGCTGGGTCGCCTCCTCCGGCTCGAGCTCGAGGAGCTCGTCGACGGCCAGGTTGGCCATGGTCTGAAAATCCGTCATCTCGAAATCAGTATCCCACTCCCCCTCCCGGCCTTCCTAGGCGGCTAGGAGCCCGATCCGTAGAGGTCGGCCGACACCAGGTGGAGGTGCTCCAGCTCCCAGGAGACGAGCCTCCCCTGGGCCAGCAGGATCTCCCGGGAGCCGACCCGGAGGCGGGTTGAGGCGCAGCCGATCTCCTGGGTCGAGCCGGCGTTGCTCAGGGCTCGGGCCCGGGGACGGAAGCTCAGCTTGGCCGAGGTGGTGACCAGTGCGCAGCTGAGCGGCCCAGGTGGGGGGATAGTCGGTAGGCGGTTGACCAGGCTGATCAGGGAGCGGAGCTCCCGCCCCGGTCCGAGGGTTAGCGACCGGCGGCCAACCCGAGGGGCCAGGCTGGTGAGCGAGATGGTGGCGGAGCGGTCGGTGGTCGGAATCAGGGTGGCGGCGGTCCGCTCCGGGAGCCAGACGACCTCGGCGTCGACCCGGAGCCCGGTCCGGCCTCGCCCGAGCGCGGTGAAGGTGTAGAGGAGTTGGGCGGTGCTGATGCCTGAGGGTGGGCGCCGCGGGGCCCAGGTGATCTCATGCTCAGAGCTGCCACCGCTCGTGCCCGACCCCGAGCCATCCTGAGTCACCCCCGACGGCGGATGGCTCTTGACATAGGTCTGGAACGCGGGTAGGGGGAGGGCCAGAATCCAGAAGGAGTGGAGTTCGGCCTCGGTCTCCGCATCGATCAGCTGGAAGGGTTGGCGCAGGAGCGGGGAGGGCGCACTACCGACCTCGGTGGTTGGGGTCGGCAGCCGGGGCGAGGCGAGGAGCTCCTCGGCCAGCGCCATAGCCCCGACCTTGTTCGAGCTCTCGATCCGGAGTACCGCCGCCGCCGTCACGGTGCTCAGCGACAGACCGAGCAGGGCGACCGCCAGGGCCCTCAGGCGGGGTCGACGCGACCGCAGGGATCCACGCTCCATCTGCCCATCCTTGACGCCCTCTGAGGACGCTTTCGTTCCCGCCCTGGTCTAGGGGGCTCCGAGTCCGTCGAGGATGTCGTCGATCACCGCGCTCAGCTCCCCTCGCAGTTCGGGCGGCGCCTCCACCCCGAGCCCCCTCGTGGTGCCGATCGCGGCCGCCATCAGCGCGCCCATGGCCGCCGAGATCCGCACCCGGTCGCGCAGGGGGATCTTGGAGTTGCCGACGAAGTTGTTCCAGTGCTGCTCCAGCTGCTGGTGCTCGGCCAGGTGCTCGGGGTCCCTGCCTCCGAGTCCCTCGATGGCGGTGCGGTTGCGCTCCATCAGGGCGAAGACGCGGCGCTGGGAGAGCACCTGGTCCATCAGCTCTTCAAGCGTCCGGCGAACCTGCTCTCGATCGACCGGGCCGTCCGTCTCCGGGAGCGCGGCCAGGCCGTGGTGGCCGACCCCGTGGGCGCGCTCGACCAGGCAACCGAGCAGGTCCTCCTTGCTCTGGAAGTGGTAGTAGAGGGCGGCCTTGGTGACGCCGACCCGGACCGCTATCTCGCGCAGCGAGGTCTTATCGAAGCCCTGCTCGGTGAAGAGGTCGATCGCCGCATCGATGATCCGTTCCCGGGTGGAGGAGGCGTCCTCGGGGCTGAGCGGTTCCATGGAGCTAGCTTACTTGACGGCCGGTAGGTGGGCAGACTACCATCTGGCGGTCAGTTTACCGGCCGGATGGTCAGGAGATGCGATGGACGAAACGGCGCCGATCCTGGTTGAGGGACTGGTCAAGGTCTACGGCAAGACCAGGGCCGTCGACGGGCTCGACCTGGAGGTGGCCAAGGGCAGCGTCGTGGCCGTGCTCGGACCCAACGGGGCGGGAAAGACCACCCTGATCCGGATCCTGGCCACCCTCGCCAAGCCGACCGGAGGTCGGGCGCGGGTGGCCGGCTTCGATGTGATCACCCAGGCACCCCAGGTGCGCCGCAGCATCGGCATCGCCGGGCAGTCCGAGAGCATCGACGAGTACCTGACCGGCCGCCAGAACCTGGTCATGGTCGGCGAGCTGAGCCGCCTGCCCCGGGCCGAGGCCAGGGTCCGGGCGGCGGGGCTGCTCGAGCGCTTCGAGCTGAAGGAGGCGGCCGACCGGACGACCAAGACCTATTCCGGCGGCATGCGCCGCAAGCTCGACCTGGCCGCCAGCATGATCACCCAGCCGGCGGTCCTCTTCCTCGACGAGCCGACGACCGGGCTCGACCCCCGGGCCCGGATGGGCATGTGGCAGCTGATCCGGGAGCTGGGCCAGACGGGGACGACCATCCTGCTCACGACCCAGTACCTCGACGAGGCTGACCAGCTGGCCCACAACATCGCGGTTGTCGACTCGGGCCGGGTGATCGCCTGGGGCACGCCCGACCAGCTCAAGACCCAGGTCGGCGGCTCCGTCCTCGAGGTGTCCCTGCCCAAGGCGTCCGACCTCGACCTAGCGGCAGCCGTGCTCCGCCGGGAGATCCACCCCACGGTCACGGTGGACGAGCGCCGGCGCCAGCTCACCCTGCCCGCGACCGACGAGAAGGGGCTGGTTACCAGGGTGATCCGCGCCCTCGATCGGGACGGCGTCGTGGTCGACGACATCACCGTGCGCCGGCCCGCGCTCGATGACGTGTTCATGATCCTGACCGGCCATGGGGCCGAGGCGGCTCAGGAGGAGGCGGCGTGAGCGTGGCTGAGGCCGAGCTGCTCACCTCCCACCCGGGAGAGGCCGGGCTGTCCCGGGCGGTGTGGTTCCTCCGGGACGTTCTGGTGCTGACCCGGCGCAGCCTGGTCCACGTCGTCCGGGACCCGGCCCAGCTGGCCGACGTGACCATCCAGCCGATCATGTTC
>DATDII010000120.1:0-7401 GCA_036521135.1 Candidatus Dormiibacterota bacterium
CAGGCCAGAGCGATCCCGCCGCGAGAGCGAGCAGGACGGCGAAGGCGACCGCAAAGAGCAGCGTCCAGAGTGCGCGATCCTGCGGGGACGAGTGGGCGACCGGAAGCATCACAGCGGGATCGAGCGGCGGCTTGGCCAGCCCCGAGAACAGCGTCTGCGTTCCTCCGTGGTGGCACTGGCCCGGCGTGCAGAGTGGATCTAGAGCGGTTCGCCGTCTCGGCCTGACGTGACTCCCACGCCCATCGTGACTCTGGCTGTCTCCAACACCGCCGTCGGAACGGACGAAGGGAGCTGCCAGTCCCCAGAGAGGTAGGCCCGTTTCGCGGCCCCGTCCAGGAAGCCGCCCTGTGACCAAACCGCTGGCCCGACAAGAACCAGCGGGCGTTGGCCCCTCGTTGGAAAGGCTGACCACTGCTGGAGCGCCCACCGGGACCAATCTCGGTCTCGCTCAAGCTGCCTACCCCAGCTTTCCTGCCACCCGTTCACGGCCTTGCATTATCTGCGGCGTGGGAGGCCAACGGCCTCGATCGGGGGACGTCGCTGAGGGAGCGGTCCCGAAGGAAAACCTTCGGGACTGACTCGATCATCCGTGGACGTTGTTCACGGAGCGGCGGCGCACCCGCTCCAGGTGGACGGCCACCGCGAACGGTGCGAGTAGAGCCAGGATGAGTACCAAGATGCCAACGGCTGCCGGCAGGGAGAAGCCGCTGGTGACACAGTGGATCACCACGCGCTGGCCAAGAGGGGATACGCCGCCGCAGCTGGTGGAGCTCGTTCTCCAGGAGAAGGTCCCGAGCAACACGAGCCCAGGCAGGCCTCCAGGGATCACCAGCGTGCCGAGGAGCTTGTCCCGCACCTTCCAGGTCGAGGAGGACCAGAGGAGACCGACTCCGAGGAACCAGCCGACAACGAAGACGAAGCCACCCAAGAGCAGGAGCCAGGGGACCAAGGCGTCGGCCCTCGGGACCCTCGGTCGGAACTCGGCGGCGCCCGCTTCTGCGGCGATCGCGCTCGGGTCACCGACGCGGTCGAGCACGGAGCGGACACCAGCCTCGTCCTCGGTGTCGAGGGCCACAAGGCCTTCGGCGATGTGGCTAGAGACCTCCTCTACGATCTGGCGGCGCCGGGAGGCCGGGAGATCGGAGAGCTCCCGGCCTAGCTGGGAGAGGCAGTGGGCAACCAGTTTGTCCACGTCGCTGTTGGTCTTCATGCCGCCGATGCCTCCTCCAGAATTCTGTCGACGCCATCGCGGAACAGCTGCCAGTGCTGCACGAACGTCGAGAGGGCGAGTTCACCCACCGCGGTGAGCCGGTAATATCTGCGGGGAGGCCCCTCCGCCGACTCCCGCCAGGTGGTGTTCACCAGCCCGTTGCGGCGGAGGCGGGCGAGCAGCGGATAGATCGTGCCCTCACCCGCGAGCAGCCCACCGGCGTCTGCCAGCGTGCGGGCGAGCTCAAAGCCGTACCTCTCCCGGTGGCGCAGCAGAGCCAGCACGCAGTGCTCGAGCGCTCCCCTCCGGAGTTGAGCCAACCAGATAGAGTCATCGCTAGGAACCATGCGCGACATGGTAGCTCCTAAATCCAAACGAAGTCAACCGGCGCCAGTGTCGGCGGATCCGGAGCGAGAATCTAGGCCACGCGGGTGCGCGGGCCCGGTTGTCGGCCCTTGGCGGAGGACGAGCATGCCGGAAGCGTCGCCAGGGAGAGGACGGCACGAACGGCTTGCGCCCACGGGTCACCATCCCCACCTGGAGCCGGTCGCGGTCGGCGGCGATCGCCGTTACCTCTACGCCGCGCTCGGCCTCATCGTCGCCTTCCTCGGCTTCGAGGTCATCGTGGCGATCCTGGCCGGGTCGCTGGCGCTGCTGGCGGACGCAGGGCACATGCTGGCCGACGTGGGCGCGCTCGCCGGTGCGCTCTGGGCCAGCTATCTGGCTGCGCGCCCCAGTAGCGACCACTTCAGCTTCGGACTGAAGCGCGCCGAGGTCCTGGCCGCCGCCATCAACGGGGTGACCCTGCTGGTGGTCGCCATCGTGGTCGGTGTCGACGCGGTCGGTCACCTGGTCGCGCCCCGTCCGGTCCAGGGGCTATCCCTTTTGATCGTGGCCGGGGTCGGGGTTGTGGTCAACCTGGTGGCTGTCCGGATCCTGGCCCGTGCCAATCGCACCTCGATCAGCATTCGCAGCGTTTCCGCCCACGTTCTCACCGACCTCTACGCGTTCCTCGCCACCGTGGTCGCGGGCGCCGTCATTCTCCAGTTCGGCTTCGAGCGGGCGGACGCGATCGCCTCTCTGATCGTGGTCGGGTTGATGCTGCGCGCATCGATCGGGCTCCTGGTCGGCTCGGGGCGGATCCTGCTCGAGGGCACGCCCGCCTCCGTGGAACTGGAGCTGGTGCGCCAGCATCTGGTCGGCATCCCCGAGGTGCTGGCCGTCCATGAGGTCCACGCCTGGACTCTGACCTCGAACCTGCCAATTGTCTCCGCCCATGTGATTGTCTCCGACGCCTGCCTCGCCGATGGCAGCTCGGGGCTGCTGATCGACCGTCTCCAGGAGTGCCTGGCCGGTCACTTCGATGTCGCCCACTCAACCTTCCAGCTCGAGCCGGCAACCCATGCCGGCCACGAGCGGCCTGAGCACGGCTGAAGCCCGGTCGAAAAATTCAAAGGAGGAGGCGCCTGGAGCGGGTCCGGCCACTTCAACTCGGCGCGCCGCTCGGCCTATATGCGGTGCCGAACGTGCGTTCCGACCACTAGATGAGGTAGAATGAGGGCTGAAGTGAGCGGCCTGGCAGATGCTGTCACCGCTCGAGCCGGGCGCGAGATGAAGGGGCTGGGCGGGTGAGTGCACAGTGGACGGTCCCGGGAGGAACCTGCCATGTCGGGGATCTCCACGTCACCGGAGAGGAGTGGATCTCGGGCACGGTCGAGGGACGAATCGTCGTCGAGGCGGGCGGAACGCTGGCGTTGACTGGGATCGTGACCAGGGGCGTTGTGGTCGAACCGCGGGGCATCGCCTACGTGACCGGAACCGTGGGTGGGCTCTGCGTCGAGCGCGCCGGGGACGCCGTCCTTGACGGGACCTCGACCGGAGATGTCGAGAACTGGGGCCGCCTGATCATCGCCGGGATGGTCGATGGTGAGGTCGTCACCCACCCCGGCGCGGCAACCGAGGTGTCTCCCGGGGCGGTGGTTCAGGCAGGTCAGCCATCGCCAGGGCATCCCGCGCGGGAGGTGGCCCGAGCCGAGGCGAGCGGGTAGCGGACGCTTGGGACGGGACCGCAGTCGCCGGCCCCGCTCCCTGACTGAGCTCCCGGTCCAGGGAGGGCGTTTCGCGCTCGAGGAGCCCCGCGCTGCGCCATCCTCGCAGCGAGCTGACCAGCGCCAGGCCCTGCGCGCGTTCTAGATCCTCGATCAGGATCACCCCTTCTCTGAGCTGGCCTGCCTCCAGCAACCGCTGCCGCTCCACCCCGGGCAAGCAACCACATTCGAGGCTTGGCGTGAACCACTTGTCGTCCAACCGCACGGCCAGGTTGGCGACGGTCGCCTCAGTCAGCTCGCCCCGCTCGTTGACCAGGACCACGTCGTCGGCGTCAGGATGCCGGCCCGCCCGGCTCTGGTAGGCGCGGCGATTGGTCGTCTTGTGGAAGAGCCAGATTGAGGATGAGAGGACCGGTTCGCGATCAAGTGCCAGGCGGAGTCGAGCCTGTGCCGGCCCCGGGAGGGGCGACAGCTCGACGCTGATCCGGCCCCGGCGATCGAGCAGCAGCCGCACCCGAGCTGGCTGGTTCAGTCCGGCAAGCTCGGCCGAGATCCTGGTTTCCAACTCTCCCGGATCGAACTTGAAGCCGAAGTAGCTGGCGGAGGCGGCCAGCCGCTGGAGGTGGCCGGTGCGGTTGTGCAGGCCGGCGCCCGGGCGATAGGCCATGGTCTCCAGCAGCTGGAAGGGCTCGCGAGCCGTGTGCAGGATCGCGGACTTGGCGATCAGCTCCTGGTGCTCGGATTCGGCTCGCGAATCCCATGTGATCGCCCCGCCGGTGCCGTAGGTCGCCTCGCCACTGTGCTGGTCGACCACGACGGTCCGGATCGCGACGTTGAAGCGAGCTCGGAAGGCGGAGCCCGGCGGCGCGACCATCCCGACCGCCCCGCAGTAGACGCCGCGAGGCACCTCCTCCAACCCTTTGATCAGGGCCATGGTCCGGGCTTTGGGAGCCCCGGTCACCGACCCGCAGGGAAAGAGGGCGCGGAAGATCTCGACCAGATTGATGCCAGGGCTGAGGCGCGCGGCCACCGTCGAGGTGAGTTGCCAGACCGTCTCGAAGCGCTCCAACTGGCAGAGATCACGGGTGCGGACACTCCCCGGCTGGGCGATCTTGCCGAGATCGTTGCGAAGCAGGTCGACGATCATCATGTTCTCGGCTCGATCCTTAGCTGAGCGCAGGAGGTCATCAGCCCGGTCGCGGTCCTCTCTGGGCCACCGTCCTCGGGTCGAGGTCCCCTTCATCGGCCTGGCGGTGATTTCGTCCCCGGTCCAGTCGAAGAAGAGTTCGGGCGACGCGCTCACGATCACATGGCTGCCTGTGTCGAGATAGGCGTTGTAGGCCCCCCGTTGGGCCAATGCGAGGTCGTGGTAGAGGTCGACCAGGCTCCCCGACACCGTGGTTCGGAGGGGCAAGGTGAGGTTGCACTGGTAGGTTTCGCCCTCCCTAATCAGGCCGCGGATCCGGTCGACCTTGGCGCTGTAGGCGCTCTCTTCCGGTGCCAGCTGCCATCCGGAGACGCGGTAGGGGAAACCCCTTGGAGTTCCCTCGTCGAGCGGCTCGAGTTGGTGCGGCGAATCAAAGATGGCGAACCAGGCGAGTGGCAGCGGGTTACCGTTGGCGCCGGCAACGGGATGGGTCACCAAGGCGGGGTTGAGGCCCGGTGCCGCCTCGTAGGCCACGTAGCCAGCCGCCCACCGATCCGTGGTCGCCTCCGCGACCGCCTCCAAAACTCGGCTTAGGTCAGCCGACTGGTGAGCAACCAGGACCCGCTCAGGATCGGAAAAACCCCAGGTGTTGCCCTCCGGGGTGAGGTCGTCGAAGCGGGCGACCAGCCCGGGGCTCCAGTTCAGCTCAGGGTCGAATTGCATGTGCTCTTCTCCGAGCCCGGTCCGGCGACGGTCCCCTGGCCGGCCTCCAGTCGCTCTGAATGGGCTAGTTTCCCAGTCGGCGACCCATGCCGCCCACCGTGGTCCGACTGCGACCAGGTCTCGAACTTGATCGAACCGCTGCCGTCCGGGACTTGACTCGTCGCCGTGCGCTCTTTAGGGTGAGGCGGCCGAAAGTTCCCAGGCGAGCGTGCTTCTGAGGAGGCGGTTATGCGCATCGAATCCGTGGTGACGTCCATTAGCTGGATCCCCTCCGAAGCGATCAGCGGTCTCTCCGCCAGGCTCCCCTTCGAACTCGGGGTTGCCCACTACGACAACCCTCCCCCCGACCGGATAGCCAATCTGGATGAGTTGCGCGAGGCGGACCGCTTTCGATTCGCCAACCAGGTTCGGGGCTGGATCGAGGTCGAGCAGGGCCGGGTGGTGGGCTGGGGTCAGGAGGGGGGCGGACTGATCGGCTCGACCACGCTGCGGCTGGGACGCCGCCAGGTGGTGTTCCAGGCCACCGCTCTGCCGGATCTCCGCCCCGAGCCGCGGGTGTCGGCGAACCAGGTGGTGTTCACCCAGACCTGTGGCGGCCGGACCGGGGTCCCGGCCCCTCGGCGGGTGCGCCGTGCCCCCTTCGTCCAGGTCGTGGCCCCGCTGGCCTGGACGACCCTGGAGCTCACCGTGAGGGCCGACGGCTCTTCGAGCCATGCCCTGGTGGGAGCCAGCCCGTTCCCCCGCCACTGGCTCTACGACTCCGACGGCGCATTGGCCAGCAAGAGCGGCCTGATCGACTTCTCCTCCTGGTACACCCGGGCCTTCGGCAGGCACAGTCCCTGGGGCGACGTGGACTCCGAGGCCCTGACCACCGCAGTGGAGTCGGCCTTGGAGCGCGAACTCTCTTTGCTCGTCATGCGCGGCGAAACCGCCCCGCGGATCCAGAAGGTGCGCCCCGGCGCCGTGATCACCGAGCAGGGTGCGGTCGAGGACGACCTCATCATGGTGCTCGACGGGGTGGTCCGGGTCGAACTCAACGGGGAGCGCCTCACCGAACTTGGGCCAGGCGCTCTGCTGGGGGAGCGGGCCATCCTTGAGGGGGGCATTCGAACCTCGACCCTCCGGGCGGTGACAGACTGCAAGCTGGCCCGGGTTCCCGGTGACCGCATCGACCGCGAGAAGCTCGCCGAGGTGAGCCGCAGCCACCGCCGGGAGGATGAGCTGGGCTGAGTGGCGCCTCCAGGCATGCTTAAGCAGCCGCTGCGGGTTCACAGCACCCCCAAACTGCTATCTGTACCCGATCCCCCGGCAGGACCCTGTGCAACCGTCCACCAGGGCGTTGTCGACATTACAGGAAGCAGCCGAACGATCCAGCTAACTCGGGGAGAGTTTCTACAACGACTACCTAATCACATGACACGGCCGCAGCAGGAACATGGCTTCACTCCGAGTCGGGTCCGTCTGCTGGAGGTGATCAATAAGTGGCAACGGCCAGCTCCTATGTGACGCGGCCGCTTCGCGCTGACACCTGGGATGACTTCGCCCGCTTGGTGGAGGCGAACAACGGGGTCTGGGGCGGTTGCTGGTGCATGGGTTTCCACCCGGAGGGTGTGGGCAAGAAGGGCCAGACCGTCGCTGGGAACCGTCTGGCCAAGCGAGCCCATGTTCGCAACGGAACGGTGCACCAGATCCTCGTGTACGACGGCGATACGTGCGTGGGCTGGTGCCAGTACGGGTCGCCGGCGGAGCTCCCGAACATTAACAACCCGAAGGCTTATGCCCACGGCTTGGGGGAGATTCCCGACTGGCGGATCGGTTGCATCTTCACGGGAGGCGGACACCGGCGCCGTGGGGTTGCACGCGCGGCTGTGGGTGCCGCGCTGACTGCGATTCGCGATGCTGGAGGTGGGCTCGTCGAGGCGTACCCCGAGCAAGTCGAGGAGCGCCCCTCGCAGCGCGGTGCCTATTTCCATACAGGTTCCACAGACCTGTTCGAGGAGTTCGGCTTCGAGCGGGACCGGAAGATAGCGAAGTGGCGGTGGGTGATGCGGCTGCGAATTCGGTCTTGATCGACTCCCGCCAAGGTGTGCCGTCACCCTCCACCAGGCTGGGCCGTCGTTCACATGGTTGGTGCCCAGCCCAGGCTGATCACGCAGTCGCCCAGCAGCCGGTCCCCCTTCCCACAGCTTCCGCACGAACTACTCTCGCGGAGCGCTTACGGCCCTTCAATGGAGTTGCTGCTGGCCCGTCTGGGCGCTGGCCCTGACCTAATG
>DATDII010000121.1:0-4161 GCA_036521135.1 Candidatus Dormiibacterota bacterium
TGACCCGGCCGGATCTGGTGGAACCGGGGCTGAGCGCCGCCGCCGCCCTGGCCAACGCACCCGTCGAGGCGGCTGGCTTCCTGCGCGTCCCGGCGATCCAGTGACCCTGCTCGAGGAGCCCATACGCGAGCTGAGCCGCCGTCTTCGCGAGGGCGAGGTCTCGGCCGCCGAGCTGACCGAAGAGGCGCTGACCCGGGCCGACGAGCAAGACCAGGGGCTGGGCAGCTTCCTCCGCCTGACCAGCGAGCGTGCCCGCTCCGCGGCCGCGGCGGCCGACCGCCGGCTTCGAGACGACCCGACCCAGGCTCCGATCCTCTGTGGGATCCCGGTCGCCTACAAGGATGTGATCTGCACCGAGGGGGTGGAGACCACCGCCGGGAGCCAGATCCTGCGCGGCTTCGTGCCCCCATTCAGCGCGACGGTGGTGGAGCGGCTTGACGCGGCGGGCGCGGTCCCAATCGGAAAGCTCAACTGCGACGAGTTCGCCATGGGCAGCTCCAACGAGAACTCCGCCTACCAGGCGACCCGCAACCCCTGGGACCGGGAGAGGGTCCCCGGCGGGAGCAGCGGCGGGTCCGCCGTGGCGGTGGCGGCCCGGCTGGTGGCCGCCACCCTGGGCAGCGACACCGGTGGCTCGATCCGGCTGCCCGCCTCGTTCACCGGAGTGGTCGGGGTCAAGCCGACCTACGGTCGAGTCAGCCGCTATGGGCTGATCGCCTTCGCCAGTTCCCTGGACCAGATCGGCCCTCTCGCCAAGACCGTCGAGGATGCCGGCCTGGTCCTCGGTGCCGTTGCCGGCATCGATCCGCGGGACAGCACCAGCGTGGACGCTCCCAGTGACGGTCTCCTCGCCGACCTCCACAAGGGCGTGCGGGGCCTGCGAGTCGGGGTCCCTCGCGAGTACCTCGAGGTCGGGCTGGATCCCGGGGTCCGGAGCGTATTCGAGGCCTCCCTCCGAACCCTGGAGGGCCTCGGCGCCGGGATCGAGGAGGTGAGCCTGCCCACAACCGAGTTCGCCCTCAGCGCCTACTACGTGATCGCGCCCGCTGAGGTGAGCAGCAACCTGGCCCGGATGGACGGGGTCAGGTTCGGGCCCGGAGCCCAGGGGGCCGCCACCCTCCGAGAGGCCTATGAGCTGGCCCGTCACCAGGGCTTCGGTGAGGAGGTCCGGCGGCGGGTCACGCTCGGGACCTATGCGCTCAGCAGCGGTTACTACGACGCCTACTACCTCCGGGCCCAGAAGGTGCGAACCCTGGTGGCCCAGGACTTCGAGCGTGCCTTCAAGGAGGTGGATGCGATCATCGCGCCGACCGCTCCCACGGCGGCCTTCCGGCTCGGAGAGCGGACCGCCGATCCCATGGCGATGTACGCGACCGACGTGCTCACCCTGCCCGCCAATCTGGCGGGGATCTCAGGGATCTCGGTGCCGGCCGGATTTGCCGACGGGCTCCCGGTCGGGCTTCAGATCCTCGGCCCCTACCTGGGGGAGGCGCTCTGCTTCCGGATCGGCCAGGCGGTCGAGGAGGCGGTCGAGATCTGGAGGGCGATGCCCCCAATGGGGGGTACCGCATGAGCGCCGCCCTGGAATCCCAGTGGGAGCCGGTGATCGGGCTTGAGGTCCACGCCCAACTGCTCACCAGGAGCAAGATGTTCTGCTCCTGCCGAGCCGACTACCTGGGCCTGGCCCCGAACAGCAACACCTGCCCCGTCTGTCTCGGTCTGCCGGGGACCCTGCCGGTGATCAACGCGGAGGGGATCCGGCTCACCCTTCGGACCGCTCTGGCGCTCAACTGTGAGATCCCGGAGTTCACCAAGTTCGACCGCAAGAACTACTTCTATCCCGACCTCCCCAAGGGGTACCAGATCTCCCAGTACGACCTGCCGCTCTCGCGGAACGGGTGGCTCGAGTTCCAGGTCGATGGCCGGCTGGTCCGGGGCGGGATCACCCGGGTGCACCTTGAGGAGGACACGGGCACGCTCCACCACTCGGGCGAGATCCACAACTCCAGCTTCTCGCTGGTCGACCTGAACCGGGCCGGCGTCCCCCTGATGGAGATCGTCGGCGAACCAGACCTGGCCTCGCCAGCCGAGGCCAGGGCCTACCTGGCCAACCTGCGCCAGCTCCTTGTCTACATCGGGGTCAACGACGGCAACATGGAGGAGGGGAGCGTG
This sequence comes from Candidatus Dormiibacterota bacterium, assembly GCA_036521135.1. GTDB lineage: Bacteria > Chloroflexota > Dormibacteria > Aeolococcales > Bog-877 > Bog-877. The sequence continues at coordinate 2,173 of DATDII010000121.1, forward strand.
CGCTGTGACGCCAACATCTCCCTCCGGGTGAGAGGGACGACCGAGCTCGGGGTCAAGGTCGAGGTCAAGAACATGAACTCCTTCCGAAGCGTCCTCCGGGCGCTCGAGTACGAGTTGGTCAGGCAGCGCCAGGTCCTCGACGATGGCGGGCGGGTTCTCCAGGAGACCCGGGGCTGGAGCGAGCTGGAGCAGCGCACGGTCTCCCAGCGCAGCAAGGAGGAGGCCCAGGAGTACCGCTACTTCCCCGAGCCGGACCTCCCGCCCCTGCTCATCTCGCGAGCCCAGGTCGAGGAGGTCCGGGCCGGGCTGCCCGAGCTGCCCAGCGCCCGCCGCGCCCGCTTCCAGACCCAGTACGGCCTGACCGAGGAGCAGGCGGTCCTGCTCACCGCCCGCCCGGCCGACTCCGGGTACTTCGAGGCGGCGGTCGGGTTCGGGGTGGCACCCCAGCTGGCGGCGAACTGGCAGCTGGGCGACCTCCAGGGCCTCTGCAATGCCGCCAGCATCGGGGTCGAGGAGGCCAAGGTCAGCCCCAGGGCCCTGGCCGAGCTGCTCCAGATGGTGGAGCGGCAGGAGACCACCGCCAGGGTCGCCAAGGAGGTGCTCGCCCGGGCGTTTGTCAGCGGCGAGTCGCCGGCCGAGCTGATCCGGAGCGAGGGCCGCAGCCAGGTGTCGGACCCGGCCGAGATCGCCGCCATGGTCGACCAGGTCCTGGCCGAGAACGCCCAGGCGGCCCGGGACTACCAGGCGGGCAACGACCGCGCCCTGGGGCGGTTGGTCGGCGGCGTGATGGCGGCCTCCAAGGGACGCGCCAACGCCGCCCTGGTCAACCAGCTCCTCCAGGAGCGACTGCCGCGGGCTCGGGAGTCGTAGCGACCGGGCCCGGCGTTCCTCCGGCGGTCCGGTCGGGCGACGAGATCCGGCTCGAGTGCACCGAGCTCGCCCATCGCGGGTTGGGCGTCGGTCGGAGCTCTGGCCTGGTCGTCTTCCTCTTCGGGGCACTGCCCGGGGAGGAGGTTACCGCCCGGATCACCAAGGTCCGGCGCCGGCATGCCTTTGCCGACACGGTCGCGGTGCACCGGCGTTCGCCCGAGCGGGTAGAGCCGCCCTGCCCCTACTTTGGCGCCTGCGGCGGCTGCCAGCTCCAGCACCTGGCCTACCAGGGTCAGGTCCGAGCCAAGGCTGGTGTCCTGCGCAACGTCCTCAACCGGGCCGGGGTCGCCCTACCGGCGGAGCTGGAGCAGACGGGAGCCAGCGTCGAGTGGCGCTACCGCTGGCGGGGAGAGTTCCACCGCAGCGCTGCGGGTCCGCCTCTAGGCTTCAAGCACCGCTCCAGCTATGAGGTCCTGGGGGTCGCCGACTGCCTGATCCACCACCCGGCGATCACCGGCTCCCTGGCTGCGGTGGGCGAGGCGGTCTCTGGTCTGGGACCCGAGGTCAGGACCGTTCAGCTCACCGCCGGCGGCGGCGGCAGCCAGCTGCTGGTCGCGACCCGGCCCGACACCAGCGCCAGCGCATCGGTCCTGGTCGACGCGGCGGCCGCCCTGCCGGCCGGGCCTGACCTGACCAACGAGGCGACCAGCCTCGAGTACCGGGGCCGCCAGTTCCGGGTCTTCCCGGACTCCTTCCTCCAGGTCAACCAGCCATCGCTTGACGCTCTCTACGAACCGGTTCTCGAGTTCCTCGGAGCCGAGCTCGGCGGATCCCACGTGATCGACGCCTACGCCGGCATCGGGATCCTGAGCCTGCGTCTGGCGGACCTGGGCGCCCGGGTTACCGCGATCGAGTCGAATCCGATCGCCGCCCGGCTCTGCCAGCTCCATGCCGAGATGTACGACCCAGCCGGGGTCAAGACCGTCTGCGGCCCGGTCGAGACCGAGCTCGCCCGGGCCGGAGCGGCTCTCGCGGTGGTCCTCGACCCGCCCCGGGCCGGACTGGCACCCGAGGTCACCGCCTGGCTCTCGCAGTCTGGGCCGCGCACGGTCGCCTACC
>DATDII010000122.1:0-5869 GCA_036521135.1 Candidatus Dormiibacterota bacterium
CGACCCCGGCCCGAGCAGGCGGGCGGGCCGGGCCAGGGCCAGGTATCGTCGCCGACCCAGCTCGCGCAAGAGGAGGACCTCGCCCGCACGCTCCCCCACCCGCCCCCGCAGACGCGCCGCCCGGACCCGGGTGTCATTGACGACCAGGCAATCGCCCACCTGGAGCAGGCCGGGGAGGTCGCTGACGAGGGCGTCCCGGACACCGCCATCGGCCTCGAGCACCAGCATCCGGCTGGCCCCGCGCTCCTCGGGCGGCTGCTGGGCGATCGCCTCTTTGGGGAGCGGATAGTCGAACTCCCCAGTCGGAGTCCCGCCGCCGCTACTCCTCGGGGGCAAAGAGCTCCGCCGCCTTAGCGCCAGCCGCGCCGGGTGCGCCGGGAGGGACCGCCAGGCCCAGGTGACGGTAGGCGCCTGCGGTCGCGACCCGGCCCCTCGGGGTCCGCGCCAGGAACCCGAGCTGGATCAGGTAGGGCTCGAGGACCTCCTCGATGGTGTGCGGCTCCTCGGCCAGCGCCGCGCCCAGGGTCCCGAGGCCGACGGGACCGCCTCCGAAACCCTCGCAGATGACCAGGAGCAGCTGGCGATCAGAGGCGTCGAGGCCCTGGTCGTCGACCTCGAGGAGACGCAGCGCCTCCTTGGCCAGCTCTCGGCTGACCGATCCGTCCCCGCGCACCTGGGCGAAGTCCCGAACCCGCCGGAGCAGCCGGTTGGCCACCCTGGGCGTGCCCCGGGAGCGGGCCGCCAGCAGGAGCACCGCCTCATCCTCGATCGGCACCTGGAGCAGGCCGGCCGAGCGGCGGACGATGGTCGCCAGCTCGGCCTGGCTGTAGAACCCGAGCCGGAAGGTGGCGCCGAAGCGATCCCGCAGCGGCGCCGAGATCATCCCGACCATGGTGGTCGCCCCGATCACGGTGAAGCGCTGGAGCGGGATTCGCAGGGCCTGGGCCCCGACCCCCTTGCCAGAGACGAAGTCGAATGAGAACTCCTCCATCGCCGGATAGAGGCTCTCCTCGACCGCCCGCTGGAGCCGGTGAACCTCGTCGATGAAGAGCACGTCGCCGACCGCCAGGCTGGTGAGGAGGCTGGCCAGGGCCCCCTGAAACTCGATCGCCGGACCGCTGGTGACCCTGATCGCCACCCCGGTCTCCGCAGCCACGATGTTGGCGAGGGTGGTCTTGCCGAGCCCGGGCGGCCCCGACAGGAGCAGGTGCTCGATCGGCTCGCCCCGAGACCGCGCCGCGTCGATCAGGATGGCCAGCTGCTCGCGAACCTGCTCCTGGCCGACAAAGTCCCCGAGCCGGCGGGGCCGGAGCTGGCGGTCGATCTCGGGCTCGTCAGGGCCGGCCCCGGGCGCGAGGACGTCGTCGTCGGCCATCAGGGCGAGCTCCGCAGGCTGTTCTGCCCCAGTCGCTGCAGGGAACGCTTGACCACCTCCTCCAGAGTCCCCCCGGCCCGGTCGGTTCCGGCCGAGCCCCCGAGCGCCTCGGTCACCGCCCGGCGCGCCTCGCCTGCCGGGAAGCCGAGCGCCACCAAAGCCGCGGTGGCCGGCTCGGCGAGCGGACCGTCATCCCCAGTCTCGACCGGCGCCCCCGGGAGGGCGAGCTGGTCTACCCGCCCCTTGAGCTCGAGCACGATCCGCTGGGCGGTCTTGGCCCCGATCCCAGGGACCGAAGCGAGCAGGGCGTGGTCTCCCCTCATGATGGCCGCCACCAGGGACGGCCACTCCGCTCGGGCCAGGATCGCCAGGGCCGCCTTGGGGCCGATCCGCTCGACTGTGAGCAGGGAGCGGAAGAAGACCAGCTCCTCGCTGGTGGCGAACCCGAACAGGGAGATGGCATCCTCTCGGACCACGGTGTGGATCTGGAGCCCGACCTCGCCGGTCGCCCCGATCAGCTCGGTCGCCGTCCGGGGATGGACGAAGACCTGGTAGCCGACACCGCCAACATCGAGGATGAGCCACTCGTCCTCGACCCGGGTGACCGTGCCCCGCAGGGAGCCGATCACCTCGAGCTGGGGGCCAGGGCGCGGCGCAGCCCGGCCGCGTGCTGGTGGCAGATCCCGACCGCGCAGGCGTCGCTGATGTCATCGGGCCGGAGCGGCACTCCCTCCCCGAGGAGGAGCCGGACCAGCCTGGCCACCTGCTGCTTGGGCGCTGAGCCACTCCCGGTGACCGCCTGCTTGATCTCGCCCGGGGTGTACTCGTGGAGCTCCAACCCGGCCCGGGCGGCGGCGCAGACGAGCACCCCGCGGGCCTGGCTCACCGCCATCGCGGTCGAGACGTTGCGGCTGAAGTAGAGCCGCTCGAGCGAGACCGCCTCGGGCCGCTCGCCGGCGACCAGCTCCTCGAAGCTCTCCCAGAGGGCGAGCAGCCGGCGACCAGAGGTCTGCTCGGGGGAGGTCGCCCAGACGCCCGCCGATTTCAGCGACAGCTGGCCGCCCCGCCCCTCGATCAGGGCCCAGCCGGTGAGGGCCAGGCCCGGGTCAAGGCCCAGGACTAGCAAACGGCCGCCCCGCGCGGCGCCCGGGGCATAACCCTGGTCGCCTAGACCTCGGCCAGGACATCGTCCGGGAGGACCGCGTTGCAGTGAACCTCCCGGACGTCGTCTTGCTCCTCGAGCGCCTCGAGGAGCCTGACCACCGCCGGCGCGTTCTTGGCGTCGACATCGACCGTGCTGCTCGGAAGCATGGTCACCTCGGCGCTCTCCACTTCGATCTGGGCCTGGTCCAGGGCCTGACGGAGCGCCTCCAGCCGCTCGGGCGCGACGTACACCTCCACCCCGCCGTCCTCCAGCTGGACGTCGTCGGCACCCAGCTCGATCGCCTCCAGGGCCAGCTCCTCCGGGTCGCGACGCGCGGGGTTGACCCGGACCAGTCCGGTCCGGTTGAACATCCATCCGACCGAGTTGGCCTCGCCCAGGCTGCCGCCCGAGCGGGTGAAGAGGTTGCGGATCGCAGCGACGGTACGGTTGCGGTTGTCGCTGAGGACATCCACCAGGATGGCGACCCCGCTCGGGCCGTAGCCCTCGTAGCGGATCTCCTCGATCGCCGCCCCCTGGAGCTCGCCGGTGCCCCGCTTGATCGCCCGATCGATGTTGTCGGCGGGCATGTTGACCTCGCGGGCCTTCTGGATCGCCAGTCGGAGCCGGAAGTTGCTGGTCGGGTCGCTGCCCGACTCCCGGGCGGCGACGGTGATCTCGTTGCCGACCTTGGTGAAGGTCTGGCCCTTGCGGGCGTCAACCACAGCCTTCTTGTGCTTGATCCCCGCCCACTTGGAATGCCCTGACACCGATTACCTCCGACCTCGGCGGCCACGATCCGGCAGCAGCCCTGAGCGAACATACATTCCCAAGGCCTCCAGTGTAACCGGGGCTCTCGCGCCTAGCCTAGCAGTCCGCCGAGGAGGCCCCTGGCGCTCACCCTGGCCTGGCCGCGATGGCCGGGGGCCGGCCTGGTCCGATCAACCGGGACGGAGCCGGACCACCCTTCGGTTGCCCACCTTGAGGATCGCTCCCGGACCGACCGCCACCGGCTGGCGCCAATCAGCGAGCCTGACCCCGTCGAGCTCGACCGCGCCACCCTGGATGAGTCGCCCGGCCTCGCTCTTCGATCTGGCCATCCCCGCCGCCACCAGCAGCTCGCGCAGGTCCCAACTCGGGCGCGCGGCCACCACCACCTCGTCGATCCGGCTCGGCAGGGCGCGATCCCGATGGACCCGGAAGAACTCCTCCCGGGCGGCCTGGCCCTGGAGCCGGTCGTGCAGCGACGAGACCACCTCCTCGGCCAGGTCCGCCTTGGCATCGCGCGGGTGCAAGGACCCATCCTCGAGCCCACGCTCGACCTCCTCCAGCTCGGCCCCGGTGGTATCGGTGAGGAGCGCCAGGTAGCGGGTGATGAGGCGGTCGGGGAGAGACATGAGCTGACCGAACTGGACCGTGGCGGAGTCGGCCACGGCCACCGCGTTCCCCAGCGATTTGCTCATCTTCCTCTCGCCGTCAAGGCCCTCCAGGAGCGCCACCGTGACGATGTCCTGAGCCGCCTCGCCATACGCCCCCTGGACGTCCCGACCCCGGAGCAGGTTGAAGAGCTGGTCGGTCCCGCCCAGCTCCACGTCGGCTCGGACCGCCACCGAGTCGTAGCCCTGGAGCAGCGGGTAGAAGAGCTCGTGGAGCCCGATTGGCTGCTCGGCCCGCATCCGCTGGTCGAAGTCGTTCCGCTGCAGTAGCTGGGCCACCGTGAAGGTGTTGGCCAGCTTGAGGAAGGCGACCAGGTCGAAGTCGCCGAACCACTCGCTCTGCCGGCGCACCTCGACGCGGTCCTGGTCTAGGACCGCGAAGAGCTGGTCGAGGTAGGTCTGGGCGTTGAGCTCGACCTCCTCGACGGAGAGCTGGGGGCGGGTCGCCGACCGCCCGGTGGGGTCGCCGATCCGGGCGGTGAAGTCGCCGATCACCAGGACGGGCAGATGCCCAGCCATTTGCCAGCGCCGCAGGAACCGGATCGGCACCAGGTGGCCCAGGTGGAGGTCGGGGGCACTGGGATCCACCCCGAACTTGATCCGGAGCTGCTGGCCGCGATCCAGTCGCTCCGAGAGGTGCTCGCGGCTCTCACAATTGACGACCCCGCGGAGGAGTCGCTCGGACAGGGTCACCCCTCAAGCCTACCTGGCGAAGCAGCTGCCCCCGGCCCTCCTGGGCGGATCGGCGGCGAGCCGCAGCGCGCCTGGCCCAGGCAGGCGGCATTGCCGGGGAAACCGGCCCCCTGCCGCACCCTTCCGCGGCTCCGCCCCTGGCGGGCACCCTCCTGCGGCCTGTGGTAGGGTGGAGTGGTAGGCCCGGTTTGGACGGAGGTACCAAGCCATGCGCACCGTCTGGAGCATGCTGAGGCACACGCGGGCGGAGTGATCCGCCCTCCGGGACCAGGTTGGGCGGGTGGCCCACGGGCCTCCGCTCCGCAGGTCACGGCCCCGGGATAGGGGCATTCCACCAGGCGATATTTTTATCCCGGCTTATCCGCCGGAATGGTGCTAAGGCACCGGCAATTCATGCCGAGCGAGCCCCTCTGGGGCTCGCTCTCTTTTTGCCCGGTCTCAGCCTCCGAGACGGCACCGCCTCGGCGAGAACGAATCTCAGGGGGCTCCTGTCGGCCACTCCGATCCGGGCCGTCACCCGGCAGTCGCGCTCGCTCGCCTCGCCGCTCTCGAGCCAGATCGTGGCAGCAGGCGCCGGCCGGCAGAGGTCCTGGCCGTTGCAACCGAGATCGATGCCCAGAGCGCGGCAGAGCAGCGCCGGTCCTCGGACCCAGGCCCCGACTCCCCCGTCGCCGAGTTCCCCAGCCCGGACCAGGACCGCCTCGGGGTCACCCTCCCGGCCGGTGACCACGTTGAAGCAGTAGTGCATCCCATAGATGAAATAGACGTAGGCGACGCCGGCAGGGCCAAACATGGGCGCGTTCCGGGGAGTCCGTCCCCGGTAGGCATGGGAGGCGGGGTCGGAGGCGCCTAGATAGGCCTCGGTCTCGGTTATCCGGAGGCGAGTCTCGCCAGCGTCGCTTCGACGCACGAGCCAGGATCCCAGCAGCTCCCGGGCGACGATCGGGCTGGGCCGCGAGAGGAACTCCCGGTCCAGCCGGCGGCGAGCACCCTGGCCCTGAGCGAGGACGACGCCCCCTGCCGGCCCCGGCGGGAAGGTCAGCGGAGCGCGGCCACCACCGCCGCCCGGCCCCTCCTCCAGACCACTCCCGCCTCGGCGAAGCCGGCAGCGGACAGTTTCTCGACGTGCCAGCCGGGCCCCGGGGTGAACTCCTCAGGGTGGAGCTCGCCCCCGAAGCGACGACCACGCTCCTGGAGCAGCACTTCGAACTCAGGTTCCAGCGC
>DATDII010000123.1:0-8587 GCA_036521135.1 Candidatus Dormiibacterota bacterium
CGGCTGCGGTCTGAGCGAGGGCAAGCCGCCCTTCTCCCACGCCCAATGGGCGGCCGACGTAGATGGAATCCGCCAGGCGCTCGGGGTCGAGACGGTCATCGTCGCCGGCGGCTCCTACGGCGGCTTCATCGCGATGGAGTACGCGCTCGCCTATCCCGCGCACACCCGGGCGATGATCCTGCGCGACACCTCGGCCGACCACGCCAACCTGGAGGTCGCCTTCGAGAACGCGCGTCGGCAGACCAGGGTCGAGCTCAACTGGGAGAACTTCGAGCGCTACTGGAGCGGGAGGATCCGCGACGACGCCGACCTCAAGGCCTGCTGGGCCGAGATGATCCCGCTCTACGACTTCGAGTACGACCCGGTGAAGGCGGAGGCCAGGGTCGAGGCGGGGATCTACCGGCACGAGGCCCACAACTGGTGCTTCCAGAAGAACCAGCCCAACTACGACCTGAAGGGGTCGCTGGCCAAGGTCGGCTGCCCCACCCTGGTCACCGTGGGGCGGGCCGACTGGGTGACCCCGGTCGCCTCCGCCGAGGTGATCGCATCGCTCATCCCCAACTCCAAGCTGAGGATCTTCGAGCGGTCTGGGCATTCACCCCAGATCGAGGAGGCCGACCTCTTCCAGCAGGTGATCAGGGAGTTTCTGGCCGACTCCCTGGGGCTCGCCTAGGAGGCGCCCAGCTGGTCGTCCACCCCGGCGACCGGGCTGGGCGAGCGCCGTCGAGGGGTCCGGCTCTGGTCGCGGGCCGGGCCGCGGCCACCTCGATCGCAGCAGTTAGACTCGTGCCGTGTTGCTCGTCGCCAGCGAGAACGGCTCGGTGGGGATGGCCGCCGGCTGGCAGGTTCTCGAAGACCGAGGCACCGCCCTCGACGCGGTGGAGGCGGCCACCCGCCTGGTCGAGGACAACCCTGAGGACCACTCGGTCGGCTACAGCGGCTATCCCAACCTGCTCGGCCAGGTCGAGCTCGACGCCTCGCTCATGGAGGGCACCTCCCGCCGCGCCGGCACGGTCGGCTCCGTCCATGGCTACCGCCATCCGATCACGATCGCTCGGGCGGTGATGGATCGTCTCCCCCACGTCATGGTGGTTGGAGCTGGCGCCGAGCGCCTGGCGGCCGAGATCGGCATGGAGCAGGAGGAGCTGCTCACCGAGGCGGCGGCAGCCGCCTGGCAGGCGGGCATCGACGGCCGGATCGACGAGAGCGACGCCCACTACCGGTTGGTGAGCCGGGTCTCGAGCCTCTTCAAGGATCCCGAGCACATCGCCGGCACGGTCAACTTCCTGGCCATCGACTCCGAGGGGCACATCGCCTCAGCGGTGAGCACCAGTGGCTGGGCCTGGAAGTACCCGGGCCGGCTGGGCGACTCCCCGGTGATCGGGGCGGGGAACTACTGCGACGACCGCCACGGCGCCGCCGCCTGCACCGGCTGGGGTGAGCTCGCGATCCGGGGGGCGACCGCCCACTCGGTCGTGTCCGGCCTGGCGGCCGGTCTCCCCCTGGCGGAGGCCGCCCGGCGGGCGAGCGTCGACCTGCGCGGCCTGGACGTTCCCCAGGGCGACCCGATCATGAGCCTGGTCGCGCTCGACCGGGCCGGCGAGCACGTCGGGCTCAGCACCAGGGCCGGCAGCAGCTACCTCGCCTGGGAGGAGGGCCAGACCAGCTTCCAGACCCTGCCCCGGGCGGTGGTCTCCCTGGCCGCCGACTGAGGACAGGCTCGCCGGGGCGGTTTGGCGCTCTAGCTGGAGGAGGTGCGGGATGCCCGGGAGCCTGGTTGGGGAGGACTTGAGCGACGCCGGCTCGGGGGACCTCCGCGATGGGGTCAGGGCCCTCTGCGCTCGATTCCCAAGCTCCTACTGGCGCCAGCTGGACGAGTCCCGGGGGTACCCGGAGGAGTTCGTCCACGCCCTCGCCGAGGGCGGCTACCTGGCGGTCCTGATTCCCGAGGAGTTCGGCGGCTCGGGTGGCACCCTGCTCGAGGCCTCGGTGATTCTGGAGGAGATCCACCGCTCCGGGGCCAACGCCGCCGCCTGCCACGCCCAGATGTACACCATGGGCACCCTGCTCCGGCACGGCAGTCCGGAGCAGAAGGAGCACTACCTCCCCGACATCGCCAGCGGGAAGCTCCGCCTCCAGTCCTTCGCCGTGACCGAGCCCGACGCCGGCTCGGACACCCTTAGCCTGACCACGACGGCACGGCGTCAGGGATCCGACTACGTCGTCAACGGCCAGAAGATCTGGACCTCCCGGGTCCAGCACTCGGACCTGATGATCCTGCTGGCGAGAACCGGCCCAAGGGACGAGGCCCGCAAGCGGTCGGCCGGGCTCTCCGTCTTTCTGGTCGACCTCCGCCAGGCGCTGGGGCGGGGCCTCTCGGTCCAGCCGATCGAGACCATGTTGAACCACGAGACCAACGCCCTCTTCTTCGAGGATCTGCGGATCCCCGCCACCAGCCTGATCGGCAAGGAGGGTGAGGGCTTCCGCTACATCCTCGACGGGATGAATGCCGAGCGGATCCTGATCGCGGCCGAGTGCATCGGTGACGGTGACTGGTTCCTCGATCGGGGGTCCGAGTACGGCCGCACCCGGGTCGTCTTCGGCAAGCCGATCGGCGCCAACCAGGGCGTCGCCTTCCCGCTTGCCCGCGCCTACGCCAGGGTCCGGGCGGCCGACCTGATGCGGCTGCGGGCGGCCCGCCTCTTCGACCGGGGCGAGGACTGCGGTCCCGAGGCGAACATGGCCAAGCTGCTGGCATCCGAGGCCTCCTGGGAGGCGGCCAACGCCACCTTGCAGACCTTCGGTGGCTACGGCTTCGCCCGTGAGTACGACGTGGAGAGGAAGTTCCGGGAGACCCGCCTCTACCAGGTCGCACCGATCTCGAGCAACCTGATCCTCGCCTACCTCGCCCACCACGCCCTCGACCTGCCCCGCTCCTACTGACCGGGCCGGCGGCAAGGGGACGTAACCTGAGGCCTCCCTCCTCGTTGCTGTCCTGTCCGGCTCATCTGCAGCGGAGGAAGGGATCCCGATCGTGTTAGGGCCCAGGTGGCGGCTGGCGGCGGGTGCTGCGGGGATCTCGGTGGCCCTGATCCTGTCCGGCTGCGGCGCCGTCTCGCCCACTCCAAGGCCCACCCCGTCCCATCCGAGCCCGAGCCCGAGCGCCACCGGGTCGGCCTCCGGCTTCGAGGCCGCCTCGGTGACCTTCGTCTCGGCAACGCAGGGCTGGGCCCTTGGCACGGCGCCCTGTGCCAAGGGCAGATGCCTGGCCGTGGTCCAGACCGATGACGCTGGTGCCAGCTGGAGCCGGCTCAAGCCTCCGCCGACCGGCTACTCCGAGGAAGGCGGGGTCGACGGGATCCGCTTCGCCGACAGCCTGGACGGCTGGGCCTTCGGTTCGAGTCAGCTCTGGGCGACCCATGACGCTGGGGCGTCCTGGACCCGGGTCGAGATCCCGGGTTGGCCGTCTGCCGACTTCTTTGGGCTGGAGACCGCCGACGGCGTCGTTTACCTGACGTTCGTCGGGTCGGTAGCGCAGGATCGGGTCAGGGTCGCCAGCAGCCCGGTCGGGTCCAACGACTTCACCGTCTCGCCAACGTCAGTCGAGCGGGGCGCCGGACCCGTGCCCTACACCGAGCTGGTCGTGCAGGGCGCCGGCGCCTGGCTGCTCCAGGTGGATCGGACCGTCATCGGGGGCGCCCAGCTGGCGGGAACCAGGTGGACCGAGTGGGCGCCGCCCTGCGTCCAGGCCAATGGCGCGGCCGTGCTGGCGGCCTCCTCTGCCCGGGACCTGTTCGCCGTCTGTGACCAGGGCGTCTGGGGACCGGCCAGCCCCGTCGGTGACCGCGCCTGGGTCTCGAGCGACGGGGGCAGCTCGTTCAGCCTGCTGCCGACGGCCCTGCCCAGCCTCACTTCGGCCGGGCCCTCCCTGGGCCCGATCGCGAGCCCGAGCCCGACCGTGATCGCAATCGGCGACGGCACCTCGATCCTGGCCAGTTTCGACGGGGGTGGCAGCTGGAGCACCGTCTTCAGCGGCAGTAAGCCGATCACGTACCTGGGCTTCACCACGCCCAGCCAGGGGGTTGCGATCTCGAGCCCGTACCAGGGAGCTCCCGGCAGCCTACTGATGACCCATGACGGCGGCCACAGCTGGGCAGCGATCGCCTTCTGACGGCTGCCCGGCGGGCGTCAATGCCGCCCGACGAGGGGTGATGCTGCCTGTCTACGCCGTTCCATCAGGGAAACCGGCTTGCTCCTCCTACCAGCACGTCGCAGAAGACGAAACCGTCCCTTGTGACGACGTCGCCCAGCTGGCAGGGAATCGCCGCCTGGAAGACGGGACCGCCCCAGACCAGGGTGTGGAACTCGCCCCGCTCGCCGCAGGGGTCGATGGCCGGCGGAAGGTCGGCGAGCAGGCGCTCGTCAAAGTCTCGTCCAGCGAAGGAGGGGGCCAGTACCAGCGGGTCAACGCAGACGAGCAGGGCTCGAAACCCGCTCGCGATCAGCCCACGGGCCAGGGTTGCCGTCTCCCGGCCCCAGAGGGGGAACAGCCCGGTCTTACCCAGCTCCGCGAGGCGCGCCTCGCGATGGGCGCGCACGTCGGCCAGGTTGAGGTCGCCGAATGCAACGTGCTGGACCCCGCGCAGGGATTCGGCGGCGAGCGCGCGGGCGAGACGCTCCTCGTAGACCGCGTTCTCGCAGCCGGGTGGGATCCAGACCTCGAGCAGGGGAAGCCCGAGGGCCTGGGCCTGGAGCTCGACCAGCTGTCGCCGGACGCCCGAGATGCTCACCCGGTCGTAGCCCTCGGTGAGTGTCGTCAGCAGGGCGCGGACCTCATACGTTGGGTCCTGGCGAAGCGTCCAGAGAGCATAGGCAGAGTCCTTGCCAGCGCTCCACGAGAAGACGACCGGGGTGGGCACAGCCAGATTCTGCCGTCTCGGTCGCCGGCCGCCATGGCAGCCCAGGAGCCCGCGAGCGGCGGACGGGACCAGAGGAGAGCGGTGCAGGTTGCGAACTGGTCTGGGTAGACCGGGCCCGCCTTCCTATGATCCCTAGTGCCGACGCCAGGGGGCCGCAGCTTTCCCCTACGCCGGCGGTGGCCCGGGATTGCAGCCGCTCGATCATCTGAGGAGGTCGGCCCTTGCTTCGACAACGCAGCGGCGATCTCCGACCCCTGGTCCTCGGTATCGGGCTCCTCCTCCTGCTCGCGGGTTGCGGGAGGCCGTCTGGTCCCCTGCCCGGATCCTCGCCCAGCCACCCGGCGGTTCAGGACGCATGCGGCCTGCTGAGCGCCGCCCAGGTCGCCCAGCTCTTCGGGGCGGTCGAGCCGGTCGGGGACACTCCGTCCGCCTCTCACCAGTCCGACGCTTCCACCTGCGTCTGGGGCACGGGCGCGACCGCGGCCCAGGAGAGCTCGGACCCGAGCGCGGCCGCCGCGGCGCTCGAGGTGTCCTACGTCCGGGGCGCTGGCGCAACCGGGCGGGCGGCCGAGGCGGCCGTCCGCCAGGCGTGCGGGTCGGCCCCGGCGCAGGTTCCAGGCGTGGGGACGGTCGCCTATTACTGCCAGGGGGACATGGCTGCGGTCAAGGGCACGAAGCTGCTTGAGCTCCACTGCTTTTCCATCGCGCCGCCCCCGGTCGTCGCCAGCGAGTCGACGGCGATGAACGCGGCCCTGGCCAATCTCCACTCTTGAGGTGGGGCGAAGCGGAGGCAGCGCTAGTCGACCTGAACGACTCAACCGGTAGCTTTGCCGACCGATCTCAGCTGGGACGGCTCCGGCTCTCTTGCCCTCCGTCTCTAGGAGGATCGACATCGCCAGCTACGCCTACGGCCACTCCAGGCTGCCCCCGGAGGAGATCCCTCCCGGGCAGATCCACCAAACACTCCCGGGACGGCTTCGACTCGACAATGACGGCTGACCACACAGACGAGCGCTGGGTCTGGACGGGGCTTGCCATCGGAGTAATGAGGGCGTGAAAGAACCGTGGGGAGATCTCGGCCAGCCGAGCGTTCACGTCATCGAGTCTCTGCTCAGGGGCTTCGGGTCTCGCATCTAACACGACGCTTCTCCACCCCAGAGGCTTGCAGTACCTGATCGAGGCGCAGTCTCTCAGGCCTGTCTCCACCCTCTTCGGCGCCTTCCTCGGCTACAACCCGATGGTCCACCTCCTTGGCGCCGGCACCCTCGCTCACCTGCCGAAGGCCACGGCCGCGCTGGTCACCGGGCGAAGCTTCTTCCCGCATCTGATCTCAGCCCCCTTCGAGACCGGCTTGCACGCTGCCTTCGACTTCTCGATCGGGTGCTGCCTGGTGGCAGCGGCCGCCTCCTGGTCCCGGGGCAAGCGCTACGCCAGCCGATCCTGGGCGCGGACGGCGGGCTAGGCGCGGCCGGATGCAGCCTGGCGGGGCTGGTTGCCCTTGGCCACATCAGCCGGGGTCAGGGCATCGAGGAGCCGGGAGCCCCGGAGTGCCAGTTCGAGTCGGAGCCGGTCCTCGGAGTCGCTCCACTCCCCGACCAGGTCCTCGATCCGCTCCATCCGGTAGAGCAGGGTGTGGCGGTGGACCCCCAGCGCCCGGGCTGCGGCGCTCAGCCCGTCGTGGTTGAGCACCGCCTCGAGCGTCTGGCGCAGCGGCAGGCTGCGGTTCCGCTCCCGTTCCAGCAGCGGTCCGAGAGCGCCCTCGACGAACTCACGAAGGCCGTCGAGATCGTGGACCCAAGCCAGGTAGGGGTGGAGCTTGGCGGTGTCGAAGACCTGTCGCTCGGGCATCAGGGCCTGACCGACGGTGAGGGCGTCCCGGGCAGCCCGGACGGCCAGAGGGACCTCCCCGAGTGAGGTGACGATCGGTCCGACCGCCATCTGCCAGGGAGCCCGGTCAGACCCCACCGCGACCTGGAGGAGGCGCTCGAGGGTGCCGACCTTGGTCAGGCCCGGGACCAGGGCCACCACCGTGGACTGGTACAGGGCCACGTGGGCACCCACCACCATCCAGGCGGTCGCGATCGTGGCCTCGGCAGAGACGTCGTCGGCACCCACCACCACCAGCCGGTAGGGAAACTCGAGCACCGTGCCCCCGTCGGCGGCCCGGGCCACCATCTCCAGGTCGGCCGTGCCGCCGAGGACGTCGCTGAAGAACTGGTCGTACTGTCGGTCCTGCTCCCGGCGGAGCCGCTCCCTGGTCTCGAGATAGCTGGTGCTGACGGCCACGCTGATGGCATCCAGGTAGTCGAAGAGGGGTCCGACCGCGGTCAGGACTGACTGGGCCTCGATCTCGGGGTGGATCCGGACCGCGTCGATCACGTGCTGCCAGATGACCAGCGCCGCGACCCGGTAGGCGCGCAGGATCGCGTCGAGCGGGACCCCGGTGCTGGCGAGACGGCCCCCCATCCGGGAGAGCTGCTGCAGCTCAGCCTGCGAGGGTGGTCGCGACTCGGCCCAGAGGGAGAGCATGGTCCCCACCCCCTCCTTGCAGGCGGCCAGGACCTCGCTGCCGAAGGCCGAGCCGCCGGCGAAGCCCTCCCCAAGGGGGATGGTCCGGGCCATCTCGATCGCCATCCGGCGGGCGACCCGGTCGACCCGGCGGCGGAGCGACTGGATGATGATCGGGCTGACCGAGGGCGTGGCCGAGTAGCCGCGGCGGTCGCGCTTGCCGGCCCGGCGGCTCTCGAACTCGGGGGGCATCTGCCACCCAGAATAGATCAGCCTCGCCGGTCCGGCGCCGGCTTGGGGTAGTCGCCGCTGTCGCCTGGAGGCCAAATGCCACGATCGCTGCCAGCCGGAGGACCTGATCGATCCCGCACCGGAGCCCGGTCGACCAGGCTCCTCGCAGTCTTGCTTCTCGCGCTGGGCTGCCTGGTCGCGGGCTGTGCCCCGGGCGCGAGCCCCGACCCGGGCACACCGCCTCAGGCCAGCGCCGGCACCGGCTGCCAGCTCACGGTTGCCATCACCAGCACCGGGGGGACCGCCTGGGGGACGGTGACGGTGCTGGCAGTGGGCCGGGTGTTCACCTTCGCCCGGGCCGAGCGCACCGTTACCGTGCCCTGCGGTGCCACGGTCGGGTTCAAGGAGCGTCCGACAGACTCCACCGACTGGCCCTTCCAGGGCTGGCAGCTGGGCAAAAAGATGGTGGTCGCGACCAGCTGGCGGACCGTGGTCACCGGGGCGGTTCGGGTGACTGCCGTCTATCTGGCCATCGCGACGCCCGGCATCGGGGTGACGCCGGCCCCGACGGGCAACTAGAGTCGGCTTGAGATTTGAAGCAACCGGAGGAATTCCCTGGTGCTCGCCGCGTTTGCGACCGCCGCCGGTGGACCGGCACCGCTAGACAACCTGACGGTCGGGGAGCGGGATGTCCCCAAGCCGTCTTCCGGTCAGGTGCGGCTTCGCACCAGGGCGGCCTCCCTCAACCGCCACGACCTCTGGACCCTGGCCGGGGTGGGAGCGCCGGCCAGCTTCCCCTGGACGCTGGGATGCGACGTGGCCGGGACGGTCGACGCCTACGGTCCGGACACCCCGGCACCGGTCCCGGTCGGGACCTCAGTAGTTGCCCACTCCGTGATCACCTGTGGGGTCTGCGACGCCTGCCTCGG
>DATDII010000124.1:0-10653 GCA_036521135.1 Candidatus Dormiibacterota bacterium
CCGCCGCGGCGGCTCCAGCGAAGGCGCCGTTGGGGACTGCGTGGGCGACGAAGGCGGCGCCGCGCATGACGATGAAGAAGCCGAGGACGCCGGCAACCACCGCCACCAGGCTGGCGGCGGCCCAGGTGTTGACCATGAACCCGGAGAACACCGGCCCTACCCTCCCGCCAGCCGCGCCGGCGCCCGGTCCGGGCGGCGGTCGCAACGCTCGCCCAGCGGAAGTCGGGTTACCAGGTAGACCGTGAAGATGAGCGCGACCACGAAGAAGCTCACCGGCCAGCCCCGGCCACCGGGGGGCCAGTAGTAGCTGTCGTAGGCGAGCGCGATGCTCAGCCAGGTGATGACGATCCCGATCAGAGCGGCCAGCACCAAAGCCCAGGCCGGGCGCTTGGTCAGCCGGAGGGCGCAGGCGGCGGGACCGATCAGGAGGGCGGTGCTGAGGACGGCGCCGATGGTCATCGCCGAGAGGGCCACGGCAAGGGCCAGGCTCACCAGGTAGCCGACCCCGACCATCCGCAACGGAACGCCCTGCGCCGCCGCCATCTCCGGGCTCAGCGAGGTGAGCAGGAGCATCCGGTAGAGGAGGAGGACGGTGGCGAGGGAGACGGCGCCCAGACCGACGATCACCGGAATCAGGCTGCCGTCGATGGCAAAGATCGAGCCGAAGAGGATGGTGACCGGAGCTCCGGTCGTGTGGCTCGAGGTGGTGTCGAGGTAGAGAAACAGGGCGGCCAGGCCCAGGCCGGCCCCGAGCACGATGCCGGTGGCGAGATCCCGACCGCGCGGCCGCCTCAGCCCGATCAGGTCGATCGCCCCCGCGGCCACCGCGGCGACGACCACGAACCCCCAGAGCTGGTTGACCCCGAGGAGGAATGCACCCGAGCCACCGGCCGCGCCGAGGTCGGCCAGCGCGTGTCCGGAGAAGGCCTCGCTCCTGATCACTGCGAATACCCCGACCAGGGCGGATACTGCCGCCACCACCGTGCCCACGATCAGGGCGACCTGAACCGGGGAGTTCTCAAAGAAGCCCGGCCCGAAGATCGATCCCATCCTGGTGCGGTCCCTGCCTTCAGACCAGACCGGGATCGGCAATCGCATGGGCGTGCTCCTGGTCGGCGGCCGAGGACTCGTCGGTGCCGGCGACGACCAGGACCCGGTCGCGCAGACGGATAACGTCGACCTGGCGACCGTAGAGCCGGCTCAGCACCTCGGGCTTGACCACCTCGTTGGTCGTCCCGCTGGCCGCCTTGCCCCCGGCCAGGTAGACGATCCGGTTCATCGCGGGCAGCAGCGGGTTCATGTCGTGGGCTGAGATCAGCACGGCGATCCCTTGCTCGCGGGCGATCCGGGAGAGCAGGGCCACCACCTCGTGCTCGCTGCGGATGTCGAGGTTGATCAGGGGCTCGTCGAGAAGCAGCAGCTGAGGCCGGCTGACCAGGGCGTGCGCGATCAGGATCCGGCGCTGCTCGCCCCCGGAGAGGCGTCCCACCCGGGCGTCGGCGAAGCCGCTCGCGTCGACGGCCTCGAGCATCTCGGCGACCAGGTCGCGCCGTCGCCCCGAGCGCAGCGGGATGCCGAGCCGATGACCGTCCAGGCCAAGGGCGACCACGTCCCGGGCCCGCAGCGGCATGTCGGGGTCGAGCACCACCGTCTGGGGGACGTATCCAATCCCCGGCGAGCGCCCGGGGCCGGTTCCCGGCCTGAGCCAGACCCGGCCCTGGTTGGCCCGTTGGAGTCCGAGGATCACCCGAAAGATGGTGGTCTTGCCGGCTCCGTTGGACCCGATCAGGCCCGTCATCTCGCCCGCCCTGAGGGTGAAGCTGATCTCCCTCAGCACCTGGCGACCGGAGAGCCAGACGGACACTCCCTCGAGCTTGAGGATCTCCTCCGGGTCAGGGCTGGCGAGCTCCACCGCTAGAGCCTGGTTGTGGAGCGCTTGTCGCTGAGGGCGCGCTGCACCGCGCGGGTCTCGGCCAGCATCCAGGTCTGGTAGTCGTACCCGGGGCTGGGCATGGTCTCGTAGACGGCGACCACTGGGACCCCGTCCCGCCGGGCCAGGGCCAGGAACGACGAGGTCAGCGAGTCGGTCACCTGCTCGTTGTAAAGGAAAGCCCGGACCTGGTGATGCTGGAGCAGCTGGTCCTGGAGACCGACGTCCTGGGGTGACGGGTCGACCCCGTTCATGACGGCGGCCTGGAGGGACCAGGGGGTTCGGTTCTTGAGCCCGACCGCCTGGAGGAGGTAGTCCGCGACGGGTTCGGTGGTGGCCACGGGGGCGTGGGCGAAGCGCTGCCTGAGCTCGGCGATGGCCTTGGTCCATGGCAAGAGCGATCTGTCGAAGCGCGTCAGCTGGGCCTGAAAGTAGCCGCGATGGCTGGGCGCCAGCCGCCCGAGCGCGACCGCCACCGCTCGCGCCACCTTGGGCATGGTGCTTGTGCGGTACCAGAGGTGGGGGTTCGGTGTGCTGGAGGGGAGCCCCAGCAGGCTCTGAACCGATATCACCCGACGCCTTTGGCTTGGCGTCGCCGCCTCGATCCGGTTCATGAAGGCGTCGTATCCCAGCCCGTTCTGGACCACCAGTTCGGCGGTGCTGATCAGCTGGGCCACCTGGGGACTGGCCTCGAAGGTGTGGGGATCGGTGCTGGGGTCACTCATGATGGCCGAGGCGCTGACGTAGCGGCCGCCGATCTGACCGATCACGTTGCCGTATTCGCTCTCCGCGCCCACGGCCACGATCTTTCCCGCGCCCGACGTCCGGGCCAGCACCGCGGGCCCGCAGGCGCTGGCGGCCGTGGTCAGGAGCAGGACCGCCCCCCCCACGGCGATGGGGTGGGCCACCCTCGCCCGGCACCTCATTGGTCGTCTCCTTCGGCCCCTGGTGGCTCGGTTGAGTGTGAATGATAATCACTCTCATTTAAGCTGTCAAGGCTCAGCGCGGCGCGGCTGCGAGAGCGGGGAGCTGCCCGACGCGACCTCTGCCGGCGGGGCCTGGGGTCGGCCGAGGGCCGGGCTGTGTCAGTAGGTGGCCCGGACCACCTCCCGCCACTCGGGCGGGATTGACGCCAGGTAGGTCGGCAGGTCGGTTGGGGCCAGACCGGCGGCGGAGAGCGAGGTTGGCAGCCCCAGGTCGGTGATCAGCCTCTGGCAGGCTCCCGCGACCTCATCTGGTCCGGTCACCGAGAAGGCGCCGACCAGGGCCGCGGCGCGGTCCGGATCCGTCCTCGCCGTCTCCGCGATGACTGCGGGCAGGAGCACGCACGAGGTGATCCCGTGGGCGATTCCGAAGGGCGCCCCGAGGAGCTTGCCCAGGGAGTGGCTCGGACCCATGGGCACCGATGCCAGCCCCAGTGCAGCCCACCAGGCGGCCACCTGGGCCTGCTCCCGCGCCTCCAGGTCCAGCGGGTCCTGGCGGCAGGCGGGTAGCGCGGAGCGGAGTCGTACCAGCGCCTTCAGGGCGAGCAGGTGGCCGAGCTGGTCCCCGACCGGGGACAGGACCGTCTCGACCGCGTGGTCGACGGCGCGGATCCCACTGCCGAGCCAGAGCCGCTCGGGCGTGGCCAGGCTGAGCAGGGGGTCGAGGAGGACGACCCGCGGAGCGGTGCGGCGGTCGACGACGGAGCGCTTCTGCTGCGTAGCCGCATCGGTCACACCCGCGTTGGGGGTGAACTCCGCGCCCGAGAGGGTCGTCGGGACGGCCACATGGAAGGCCTCCAGCTCGGCCTCGTGGAGGGCCGCCTTGCAGCCGTCGATCACGCTGCCGCCACCGACGCTGACGACCGCGTCGGCCTGGCCCTGAGCGAGCAGCTGGGCCAGAGTGCTGACCGCCGCCTCGGGTGTGTGCTGGCCAAGCCCGGTGAAGGTGAGCAGGTGTCGCGAGCCCAGGGAATGCTCCAGCTCCGAGATCGTGCCTGTCCTGGTCGCCAGGGTCGAGGAGGCAGCCAGCGCCACTCGCGTTGCCCCAGCGCGGTCCAGCTCCCCCGGTAGCCCAGCTGCTGCGCCCCGACCGTGGAGCACCCGCTCGACCGGAGAGCTGACGTGGACCCCGGTCAACCCCCCGGCTCGGACAGGAGCTGGCGCAGGACCAGCTGGAGGACGCCCCCGTGGCGCAGGTACTCGACCTCGTTCTGGCTGTCCACCCGGGCCGTGACCGGCACCGTCCGGGAGTGCCCCTGGCTGTCGGTCAGGACCAGCTCCAGCTTGGCCCCCGGCCTCAGGGTCCGATCCAGGTCGGATAGCGAGTACGACTCGCTCCCATCCAGGCCGAGGCTGGCGGCGGAGTCGCCCGCCTCGAACTGGATCGGCAGCACGCCCATGCCCACCAGGTTGCTGCGGTGGATCCGCTCGAAGCTCTCCGCCAGGACCGCCCGGACGCCGAGAAGGGCCGTGCCCTTGGCGGCCCAGTCCCGGGAGCTGCCCGAGCCGTACTCCTTGCCACCGATCACCAGCAGCGGGACCCCCTCCTCTCGGTATCGCACCGAGGCGTCAAAGATCGTGCTCGGCTCGCCATCGGGCTGGTGGGTCGTGAACCACCCCTCCCGGCCGGCGGCCAGCTGGTTGTGGAGCCGGACGTTGGCGAAGGTGCCCCGGATCATGACCTCGTGGTTGCCCCGGCGCGACCCGTAGCTGTTGAACTCCTGGGGGGCGACATCGAGCGACTGCAGGTAGGCCCCCGCCGGGCTGGCGGGCGCGATCGAGCCAGCCGGGGAGATGTGGTCGGTGGTGACCGAGTCGCCGAGCAGGGCCAGCACCCGGGCCCCCTCGATGTCTGGCACCCCGTCGGCCTCGGCAGACATGCCCTCGAAGAGCGGCATCTCTCGGATGTAGGTGGAGGCCGGCTCCCACTGGTAGCTGGGCCCGGTGGGAGAGTCCATCTTCGCCCAGTTCTCGTCCCCACCGAAGATCCGCTCGTACTCTTGGGCGAAGAACTCGGGCTTGACCGCCTCGGCGATCACCTGATCGATCTCGGCCGCGCTCGGCCAGAGCTCGCTGAGGTAGACCGGCTTGCCCTCTCGATCCAGGCCCAGGGGCTCACTGGTCAGGTCGCGGCGGACGCTGCCGGCCAGGGCGAAGGCGACCACCATCGGGGGCGAGGCGAGGTAGGCGGCCCGGACCTGGGGATGGATCCGCCCTTCGAAGTTGCGGTTGCCACTGAGCACCGCCGCCACCTTGAGGTTCCGTCGCTCGACCTCGTCCGCCACCTCCGCCGGGAGCGGGCCACTGTTGCCGATGCAGGTGGTGCAGCCGTAGCCGACGACATTGAAGCCGATCGCCTCCAGATCCTGGAGCAGCGCCGAGTGGCGGAGATAGTCGGTCACCACCCTGGAGCCGGGCGCCATGCTGGTCTTTACGAAGTCGGGCGGGTGGAGGCCGCGCTCGACCGCCCGCCGCGCCAGCAGCCCGGCCGCCACCATCACGCTCGGGTTCGAGGTGTTGGTGCAGCTGGTGATGGCGGCGATCACGACCGCGCCGTCCTCGAGCTGGGGCCGCTCGGGCGGCGCCGGGCTCTCCGATTCGGGCGGGAAGTTGCTGACAAAGCTCGCCCCGATCTCGGCCAGCGGGACCCGGTCCTGGGGCCGCTTGGGACCGGCGACGCTGGGCTCGATCTAGTCCAGGTCGAGCTCGAGCAGCTCGGTGAAGGTCGGGGTCGGGGTCTGGGCCGAACGGAAGAGGCCCTGCTCCCTGGTGTAGCGGTCGACGAGGTCGATCAGCTCCGCGGGCCGTCCGGTGGTGGCGAGGTAGTCGAGCACGACCTGGTCGACCGGGAAGAGCGAGGCGGTGGCCCCGTACTCCGGGGCCATGTTGCTGATCGTGGCCCGGTCGGCCAGCGAGAGGCCGTCCAGGCCCTCGCCGCAGAACTCCACGAACTTGCCGACCACGCCGATCCCCCGGAGCCACTCGGTGACCCGTAGGACCAGGTCGGTCGCCGTCACCCCGGCTTGGAGCTGGCCGGTGAACCGGACCCCGATCACCTGGGGCGGGGTGAGCAGCAGGGGCTGGCCAAGCATGGCCGCCTCCGCCTCGATGCCGCCCACGCCCCAGCCCAGGACCCCGAGGGCATTGATCATGGTGGTGTGGGAGTCGGTGCCCACCAGGGTGTCCGGGATCGCCAGCTGGCGGCCGGCAAGCTCCCTGAGCTGCACCACCCGGCCCAGGTACTCGAGGTTGACCTGGTGGCAGATCCCCATGCCGGGGGGCACCACCCGGAAGCCGCGGAAGGCCTGCTGGGCCCAGCGGAGGAGGCTGTAACGCTCGAAGTTGCGCTGGTACTCCCGCTCCAGGTTGGTCCCGTACGCCGACTGGCTCCCGAAGGCGTCGACCTGGACCGAGTGGTCGATGACCAGGTCGGCGTCGACCAGGGGGTCGATCTTGGCCGGGTCGCCGCCCGCCCGGACCATGGCCGACCTCATCGAGGCCAGGTCGACCACGGCGGGGACTCCGGTGAAGTCCTGGAGCAGGACCCGGGCCGGGAAGTAGGGGAGCTCCCGCTCCCGATCGGCCTCAGCGACCTGGCCCTTCCAGGAGGCGAGGAAGACGGCGTCCTCCGGTGCCGCGTGGCGGCCCCCCGCCTCGCGCAGCAGCATCTCGACCCAGACCTTGACCGTGCTCGGGAGTCGGTCGGGGTCGGCCAGGCCCAGATCTCGGAGCCGGTTGAGGCTGTAGTAGAGCGGACCGCCCGGGCCCAGCTCCGCCTGAACACCGAGGGGGTCGGGGGCCGGGCTCCCAGCCATGCTTCCTCCACCGTCAGCCAAGCCGTCTGCGACCACTCCATGTTAGTTCGCGGTCGGCTCGGGCTAACCCCTCCTCCCGTTTGACAGTGAGATCAGCCGGTGGCCATACTCGAGCTGACTTTTCGGGCGCCGGCGCCGAGCTGGAGGAGCGCCCGGGACCTCGGTACGGGGAGTTGCGGAGGACCGCTTGAAGACCAGAGGCGCCCATCTTGGCGGGAAGCTGCTGGCCGCTGCCTCGCTCGGTGCCCTCGGTGTCGTGGCCCTGACCCTCGCCCCCGTGCTCGCCGCCAACACCAACTTCCTGAGCGGGGGCGGGCCCCCGGTCGACACCATCGACATGCTCTTCTACGTCTTCCTGGCCTGCTCGATCGTGGTCCTGGTCGGGGTCGGGGGCGCCATCATCTACGCCTGCTTCCGCTTCCGCCGCCGCTCGGACGACGAGATGCCCCGCCAGATCCACGGCAATGCCCGGATCGAGCGGGCCTGGGTGCTGGGACCGGCGCTGCTCCTGGCGGCCCTCTTCTTGCTCAACGTGGTCAACGTCGGCTATCTCAGGACCGGCCCGAGCCCGGCTTCCCCGGCCGGGCGGGACCCGGTCAAGGTCCACGTGACCGGACAGCAGTTCGAGTGGAGCTTTACCTACTCCAACGGCAAGTCTTCGATCCGGACGATGGAGATCCCGGTCAACACCCCGATCGACCTGACCACCAGCTCCAAGGACGTGATCCACGGCTTCTGGGTGCCCCAGCTAGGCGCCAAGATCGACGCCCTCCCCGGGATCACCAACCACGCCTTCATCGAGGCCAGCCAGAAGGGCACCTACGAGGGCCAGTGCTATGAGTTCTGCGGGGTTGGCCACGACGACATGCTGATCACCGTCAAGGTGGTCTCGATGGCCCAATACCGGGCCTACATCAACAAGCTGGCTTGATCCGGAAGTGAGGATTCATGAGCACCGCTGACCTTCCCCTCTCCCGGCCCGTCCCCGGCAGCTACGGCAAGATCTGGGAGTGGGTGACCACCACCGACCACAAGCGCATCGCCTTGATGTACTTCTTCACCACCTTCACCTTCTTCCTCATCGGTGGCCTGATGGCGCTGCTGATTCGCACCCAGCTGGCGCAGCCCAACAACAACATGCTCACCGCCCAGCAGTACGACCAGCTCTTCACCATGCACGGCACGACCATGATCTTCCTGTTCGTGATCCCGGTCTGGAGTGGGTTCGGGAACTACATGGTCCCGCTGATGATCGGCGCCAAGGACATGGCGTTTCCCCGCATCAACGCGTTCGCCTTCTGGCTCGTCCCGCTGGGCGGCCTGGTCATGTACAGCGGCTTCCTGCTTCCCGGTGGCGCGGCCTCAGACGGATGGACCGGCTACGTCTCCCTGGCGGAGAAGGTCTACACCCCCCAGGTGGGCCAGGACCTCTGGATCCTCGGGCTCCACATCCTCGGGATCTCCTCGGTCATGGGGGCGGTCAACTTCCTGGTGACCATCCACCGGATGCGGGCGCCGGGGATGACCTGGTTCCGGATCCCGCTCTTTGTCTGGTCGATGGAGGTCACCTCGGCGCTGGTGCTGCTGGCCTCGCCGTTCCTGGCCGCGGCCCTGGCCATGGTGCTGCTCGATCGACAGCTGGGGACGGACTTCTTCAATCCCTCCGGAGGCGGCAATGTCATCCTCTATCAGCTGATCTTCTGGTTCTACTCCCATCCCGCGGTCTACATCATGGTCCTGCCCGGTTTCGGCTTGATCTCCGAGATCCTGCCCGTCTTCACCCGGAAACCGATCTTCGGCTACCGGGCGATGGCGGTCTCCCTGGCGGCCATCGGCGTGCTCGGCTTCATGGTCTTCGCCCACCACATGTTCACCGTGGGCTTGCCGCTGCCGGTGCAGATCTTCTTTATGGCCAGCACCATGGTCATCGCGATACCGACCGGGGTTAAGATCTTCAACTGGCTGGGCACGCTCTGGGGCGGATCGATCCGGTTCACGGCGGCGATGCTGTTCGCCATCGGGTTCGTCCTCATGTTCCTGATCGGCGGACTGGATGGGGTTTTCCTGGCCTCGCTCGGGATTGACTACGAGCTCAACGGGACCTACTGGGTGGTCGCCCACATCCACTACGTCCTGGTCGGCGGCTCCCTGTTCGCCGTCTTCGCCGGCCTCTACTACTGGTGGCCCAAGATGTTCGGCCGCTACCTCAACGAGCGCGTCGGCAAGTGGCACTTCTGGCTCCTGATCATCGGCTTCAACGTCACCTTCATGCCGATGCACATCCTCGGCGTCCTCGGCATGCCCCGCCGGATCGCCAGCTACGGCATCGACCGCGGCTGGGGCGCGCTCAACCTGACCGCGACGGTGGGCGCGTTCATAATCGGCCTGGCGATCCTCTTCTTCGTCTACAACGTGGTGATCTCCCTGCACGGACCCAAGACCGCACCCAACGACCCCTGGGAGGGCAACTCGCTGGAGTGGTACACCACCTCTCCACCACCGCCCTACAACTTCGAGGAGGTACCGGTGGTCAGCAGCGACCGGCCGCTCCGGGACCTGCGGCTGGCCGGGCACGCGATCAACCCGCCCGGCACCGTCCTTCCTTGATCCCAGGGCTGCCCCAGCGCTGGCAGCGCTTTGCCCCAGCGCTGCCCGTCCTCGCCGTCGCTACCGGGGTGCTCACCTATTTCCTGGTCGTCCTCGGCAGCACGGTCCGGGTGACCGAGTCGGGCATGGGCTGCCCGGGCTGGCCTCTCTGCTACGGCCAGCTGGGTCCGGTCGACAACTTTCACTCGATCCTGGAGCAGTCGCACCGCTACCTGGTGAGCCTGGTGACCGTCCTCGTGATCCTGACCGCGCTCGCCGCCTGGTCGTTCGCCCGGCATCGCCGGACGGTCGTCATCCCGGCGCTGGTCGCGCTCGTCATCATCGTGATCCAGATCATCCTCGGGGCGATCACGGTGATCACCCACAACGCGCCCTTCACCGTGGCCCTCCACCTGCTCACTGCGATGATCCTCCTCGGCGTCGTCTGGGTCACCGCGGTCGCCTCCGTGGTTGAGAAGAGGCCGGCGCTCGGCCGCCGATTATCGCCCCGAGGCTGGTGGGCCGCGGGCATCACCTTCCTGGTGATGATCTCCGGCTCCCTGGTGGTCGACGGCGGCGCCACCTACGCCTGTCCCAGCTGGCCCGGGTGCTCCTCCACCGGCGGGGTGCCGGAGCAGCTGGTGGTGATCCAGGACGTCCACCGGGTGATGGTCCTGATCGTGACCATCCTGATCGGGCTCTTCGTGATGCAGGCGGCCCGGCACTGGCGGGCGATCAGGGGCGCCCGCCCGATCGCCCGGCTCCTGGGCGTCCTCCTCCTGGCCCAGATCGCCGCCGGCGGGCTGGTGGCCACCCTGCAGGCCCCCGAGGGGCTCCAGGACCTGCACCTGGCGCTGGGGTCGGCCACCTGGGCGACGGTCGTGATCCTGGCCGCGATCGGCTGGCTGGCAGCCGCCGACGCCGAGCCCGCGGGAACCAGCACCAGCACCGACCGTGGTTTACTCGGAGGAGTCGCTGCCGCCCCGCCGGTGGCCCAACCCGGAATGGGAGACCGTTGATGCATCGCAAGGAGGCTCGGGCCAACGTCCGCTTCGGGGTGCTGCTGACCGTCCTCGCCATCGTCATGCTCTCCCTCGGCTTCATCTGGGCGACCGTCTACCTGAGCGCGTCCCATGTCAAGTGAGCCGCCGGCGACCGAAGAGCCGGTCAGCCCGGCCGGGGAGGGAAACCACCTGCCCGGGCCCAGCTTCTGGCCCTTTCTGCTGGCGATCGGGATCGCCATGTCGCTGATCGGCGTGATCACCCAGATCGCGGTCGTGGTGATTGGACTGGTGCTCGTCCTGGTGGCCCTGGGCGGCTGGGTGCGCGAGGCGAGGCA